>JAGBJO010000028.1 GCA_017934425.1 Ruminococcus sp. | reverse complement strand
TCCCCACCTTTGCCGATTTTTCCCGGCAAGTCTTTCTGTAGCCCAAGAAAGGACAAATCCTTACCAGCCTGTCGCCGGAAATAATTCCGGCGCATGGCTTTCTTCGGAAACCGGTAGTTTTCCATTGTATATCAGAAAATGTTTCACAAAAAGTAAATGCTGTTGCCATGATTATTTCTCACGGCTTTTGAATAATCACTGTAACTTCGTGGCATTATTTAGCTGAGGTGAGATAATGAAAAAATTTACATCAGCAATTTTAGCTGCCGGTCTTCTCTCGGCTATACTTATTAATAGTATCTGCGGATTTATCAGGGACGTTACCGCTCTTGACCACCTGCGCAGCAGCGTTCTCCGGCTTCACATTCTGGCGGATTCCGACAGCGCAGGCGACCAGTGGCTAAAGCTTCAGGTCAGGGACGCTGTTCTGGAAAGCGGTATATTCACCGGCTGTACCAGTCTTTCCGATGCCCAGAAGACCGCCGCCCGAAATCTTGGACGCATAGAAAATATCGCTGAAAATACCCTCCGGCACTATGGCTGCACTTTGCCTGTGAAGGCGTGCGTCACGGATATGCATTTCACTGAGCGCACTTACGGGGATATGACCATGCCAGCCGGCGACTACAAAGCGATCCGCATACTTATCGGTTCGGCGCAGGGTCATAACTGGTGGTGCGTGATGTATCCGCCACTGTGCCTCCCGGCTGCCTGTGATGCAGTTGACAATGAGGATACCGCTGAAGAATTCTTTACGGAAAAGGAAAATGATATACTTTATCAGCCGGGAAAATACCGTGTCCGTTTTGCAATATGGGATAAGATATGTGAATTAACAGATAGCGATTGTGCAGAATGACGAAAAAACAAAAGGGACTTGACAAATGCAGGAAAGTGGTGTATACTATTACAGTAAACAAAGCAGGACTTTCCGTTCTCACCGTCAGGCTATGCTGAAACGGTCACAATATGCGTTTTAACTATCCCGTTTATGGGGTTGGTGTGTATTGATGAGTGCGGAATTATCTGCACTCATTTTTGTTTAATACAATCTACTATCGGAGGTGCTTGAAAATTAGCAAACAGGAACTGCAGATCAACGAAGAGATAAGAGATAAGGAAGTTCTCGTAATCGACGCTGACGGAAAGAAACTCGGCACAATGTCTGCCAAGGAAGCTCAGAAATTAGCCTTTGAACAGGATTATGACCTTGTTAAGATCGCTCCCCAGGCTACTCCGCCTGTGTGCAGGATCATGGATTACGGCAAATACTGCTTCGAGCAGCAGAAGCGTGAAAAGGAAGCAAGGAAAAATCAGAAGATCGTTTCTATCAAGGAGATCAGAATGTTCTCAACTATCGATACCCACGACTTCGAGACTAAGGTGAATCAGGCTGTGAAATTCCTTCAGGGCGGAGATAAGCTGAAGGTATCCGTCAGATTCCGCAAGAGAGCTATCGCTCACCCTGAACTGGGTAGTGAACTGCTCGACCGCTTCAAGGAAGCAGTTTCGTCTGCCGGCACTGTCGATAAGCCCGCTAAAATGGAAGGACGCAGCATCGTTATGTTCGTCAATCCAAAAGCAAGTAAGTAAGAACAAGCCTGTTCTGAATCAAGGAGGATAAACAAATGGCTAAGGTAAAGGTTAAAACCCATTCAGGTGCTAAGAAGCGCTTTAAGATTACAGGAACCGGTAAGGTCAAGTATCAGAAGACAAACAAGAGACACAGACTGACCCAGAAGGATACAAAGCGTAAGAGAATCGCAAGAGTTGCTGGTGTTGCAGGCAGCGCAAACGCTCCTACAGTAAAGAAGCTCGTTCCTTATCTTTAATCAATAGGTTTCAGTAATTAAATTTCGGAGGTAGAATAATATGGCACGTATTAAGGGTGCAATGATGACTCGCAAGAGAAGAAATAAGACCTTAAAGCTCGCTAAGGGCTACTGGGGCGCAAAGAGCAAGCACTTCAAGATGGCTAAGCAGGCTGTCATGAAGTCCGGCAACTACGCTTACATCGGAAGAAAGCAGAGAAAGAGACAGTTCAGACAGCTTTGGATCACAAGAATCTCCGCTGCTGCTAAGCTCAACGGCATGAACTACTCTACATTCATGAACGGCTGCAAGAAGGCTGGCATCACTCTCAACAGAAAGATGCTCTCAGAGATCGCTATCCACGATGCTGCTGGTTTCACAGCAATCGCTGAGAAGGCTAAGGCTGCTCTCTAATTGCCACATAAACACGCTCTCATTCCATTGGAGCGTGTTTTCTTGTATAAGGCTGAACGGTGCGTGGTCTGCGCCGTTCAGTTATACATTTACCCCCGTTAAGGAGGCTGAGAATTAGTTGGAAAACATCATAACTTCTAAGGATAACCCCATAATCAAGCTGTATCAGAGACTTTCGTCCTCGAAAAAAGGAAGACTCCAGTACGGCTTATTCGTGTTGGAAGGGCTTCGCCTGGTGGAGGACGCTATCAAGGAAGAAGCAGCTATTGAGCATATCCTCGTAACTGAGGGCTGCCAGGATAAGTACGCTGATACTCTTTCTCAGGCTGATTTGAGAAATACAAAAGTGATTGTCATTTCAAATGAGCTGGGGAAACGTATCTCCTCTACCGAAAATACTCAGGGACTTTTCGCTGTCTGCCATACTCCTCAGGCGGTAAAGCCGGAAAGTATATTCTGCGACGGCGGAAGGTATGCAGTCCTTTACGGTCTGCAAGACCCCGGAAATGTGGGCATGATAATCCGTACCGCTGATGCTCTCGGCATCGACGGCGTAATCTCCTGCCAGAGTTGTGAGATCTATAACCCAAAGGTGGTAAGGTCTACTATGGGCTCGCTTTTCCGCATGAAGATCATCGTGGAAAACGACACAGACGCTCTCTTTGAAATGCTGGAAAACTGCGGTGTTGCGTCACTTGCATCGGTTATCGATACCGATGCTCAGCCCGTTACCAGCCTTGAGAGCCGCAGCCGTATGGCGGTATTTATCGGCAATGAGGGCAACGGTCTGCCCCATGAAGTCTCCGCAAGATGCACTGTGAGAACTACTATCCCCATGACCGGCACTATCAATTCACTCAACGCAGCTATGGCTGCCGGTATCCTCATGTGGGAAATCAGGAAGATCTGAGGTGACGTTTATGAATGAGCGAACCTACTGGGTCTGGCTGACTATGGTTTTTGGCGTTTCAAACCCGAAAATATGGCAGATAATAAGGATATACCTCACTCCCGACGCAGCATACCGTATGCTGAAGGCGGAGGATAAGGATATCACGCTTACCGAAAATGAGTGGAAAAACATTAAACATACCGATATATCTGCCGCTGAAACACTTATCAGAAATGCCGAAAATCTTGGCATGAATGTTGTCTGCATCGAGGACAGCGATTACCCCTGGATACTGAAAACGATCTACAATCCGCCGGCTGTCCTTTACTACAGAGGCGATATCCGCTGCATGAACAACCGTCGAACTGTTACAGCTGTTGGCGCAAGGAAGATAAGCGACTACGGCATCAGGGCAGTAAAGTATATCTGCGCTGGTCTGGCGGAAAAAGGCGTGGTGGTGGTCAGCGGTTTCGCACTCGGTACTGACATCGCCGCACATATGTCAGCAGTAAACAGCGGCAAGCCGACAGTTTGCGTGCTTGGCTGCGGTATCGACTATAATTACCCGAAAGAAAACAGCGTTTTCCGTGACAGGATACTTGAGAGCGGAGGACTTTTCCTCTCAGAGTACCCTCCAGGAACTTCTCCATTCCCGGCGAATTTTCCTATCCGCAACCGTATACTTGCCGCCCTGGGAATGTGTACACTGGTTTTTGAGGCATCAGCTAAAAGCGGCTCGCTTATAACCGCAAATATCGCCGCAAATACAGGCAGACCAGTCCTTGTTCTTCCGCCGGCTGATATTATGAGCAGTTCCTTCGGCGGAAATGCAGGACTCCTCAGAGATGGTGCGATACCACTCCTTGATGTGCAGGACGTTATGTCGGCGTTTACGCAGATAGACGGTCTGGATACCGTAAAACTCTGGACAGAGGGACTGCCGATAACCAGATTCGCAAGTGAACATTTCAACCTGGAAAAGGACGCTTCACCGGCTGATTTCGAGCTTATAAAGGAAAAATCCGCCGGTTCACATTCACGGAAAAAAAGCGAAGGCAAGTCTGCTTCAAAGGAAAAACGTGCGGAACTTGCAATGGAGAAAGTAAGCAAGAAAACCAAAAAGGAAAGCGCAGGCGCTACGGCGGAAAAGCCTGAGCGCAGCACTTCACCTGAAAGCCTGAAACAGCGCTTCCCGGAGATCACCGATGAGCAGATGGATATACTCTCTGCTATCGGCAATGATACCCTCCATGCTGATACCATAGCCGAAAAACTTGGCAGCGGCATCGAGGAACTTATGAGCGCCCTTACAGATATGGAAATAGAGGGCATGGTAGTATCGCTGCCGGGAAATTATTACGAAATACCCTGATAAGGAGCAGATAAATGTCAGATTTAGTAATCGTTGAGTCGCCTGCAAAGGCTAAAACAATACAGAAATACTTAGGTCCAGGCTTTGAAGTAGTGGCTTCAATGGGTCATGTGCGTGACCTGCCTAAGTCGAAGCTGGGCGTTGATACCGAAAACGACTTCCAGCCCCAGTATACGGATATGAAGGGCAAGGAGGACGTTATCAAGGACCTGAAAAAAAGGGCTAAGAAATGCGGAAAAGTCTACCTCGCAACCGACCCTGACCGTGAGGGTGAAGCCATTTCCTGGCACATCGCACAAATGCTGAACCTTGACCTTAACGACAATAACCGTGTTGCTTTCAACGAGATCACAAAGACCGGCGTTCAGAACGGTATGAGCAATCCTCACAAGATCGACATCGACCTTGTGAACGCTCAGCAGGCAAGACGTATCCTGGACAGACTTGTGGGATATAAACTCAGCCCATTCCTCTGGAAAAAGGTAAAAAGGGGACTGTCCGCCGGCAGAGTACAGTCAGTCGCAGTAAGACTGGTGGTTGACCGTGAGAACGAGATAAGGGCTTTCGTGCCGAGAGAGTACTGGTCGATAGATGCTAAGTTCACTGCACCTTCTTCAAGGCGAGTTTTCGACGCATCACTTATTACCGTTGACGGCAAGAAGCTGGAGATCCCTGCCGAAGCTGAGGCAAATGACCTGCTGAAACGACTGGAGGGTGCGGAGTACGTTGTGACAGCCGTTAAGAAGCGTGTCACCAAGAAACAGCCTGCGCCGCCGTTCATTACCTCAACTCTCCAGCAGGAAGCTTCCAGAAAACTGGGTTTCAGCGCAAAGCGTACCATGAAGGCTGCCCAGGAACTTTACGAAGGCGTTGACATCGAAGGCATCGGCGCTGTAGGTCTGATAACCTACATGAGAACCGACTCCCTGCGTATATCCGACGAGGCAAAGGCTGCTGCGGCTGAGTACATCGAAAACGTCTACGGCAAGGACTACCTGCCCGACAAGCCACGTACCTTCAAGACAAAAAGCAATGCCCAGGACGCTCACGAAGCTATACGTCCTTCAACTCCCGACCTTACTCCTGACAGGGTAAAGTCAAGCCTTTCCTCAGACCAGTACAAACTCTACAAGCTGATCTGGGAAAGATTCATCGCAAGCCAGATGGCAAATGCTCTGCTGGATACAGTTTCCGCTGATATCGAAGCTAACGGATGCGTTTTCAGAGCATCTGGCTACTCAGTAAAGTTCGACGGATTTACCGTACTTTATGTTGAGTCCTCCGATAGCGCAGACGAGAACAAGAAGATGCTGCCGGAACTGAAAAAGGACGACAAGGTAAAGCTGAAGTCCATTTCTGGGAATCAGCACTTCACTCAGCCGCCTCCGAGGTTCACCGAAGCGTCGCTTATCAAGGCGCTGGAAGAAAACGGCATCGGCAGACCAAGTACCTACGCTCCTACAATTACCACAATTACCGCAAGACAGTACGTGGAGCATGAGGGCAAGGCGCTTAAACCCACAAATCTGGGCGAGGCTATAACCGAACTGCTCCGTGAACATTTCAAGAAGATCGTTGACGCAAAGTTTACCGCAGAAATGGAGAACGAACTGGACGAGGTGGAGCATGGTTCAAAGGAATGGGTGGAAACTCTCCACCATTTCTACGACGATTTCGCTGAAACTCTCACCAAGGCTGAGGAAGCTATGGAGGGCAAGCGTGTTAAAGTCCCCGACGAGGAGACTGACGTGGTATGCGAACTTTGCGGAAGGAATATGGTAATAAAGTACGGCAGATATGGAAAATTCCTTGCCTGCCCCGGATTCCCGGAGTGTTCAAACACCAAGAAGATCGTTACCGAGACTGAGGGGAAATGCCCACGGTGCGGAAAGAAAATGCTGCTTAAAAAGTCAAAGAAGGGCAGAAGCTTCTACGGCTGCGAGGGCTACCCGGATTGCAGCTTCATGACCTGGAACGTTCCCAGCGCTGAGGTTTGCCCACAGTGCGGAAAGAACCTGTTCGTCAAGGGCGGAAAGTCCGGCAGACTGGTCTGCGAGAATGAAGGCTGCGGCTACGAAAGAGAGCTGAAGAAATGATAGTCAATGTGATCGGTGCAGGGCTTGCAGGCTGTGAAGCAGCCTGGGCTCTGGCACGATATGGTATAAATGTAAGGCTTTATGAAATGAAGCCGGAGAAGTACAGTCCTGCCCATAAATACAGTGGATTTGCAGAACTTGTATGCTCCAACTCCCTGAAAGCTGCAAGGCTTGAGTCCGCCGCCGGACTTCTCAAGGCGGAAATGGAAATGTTGGGTTCGCTGACCGTTCCCTGCGCCAAGGAAAACTCCGTGGAAGCTGGAGGTGCGCTGGCTGTTGACCGTGAGCGCTTTTCCGACTGCGTTACCGGGCGCATAAAAAACTGTGAGCTTATCGAAGTTGTTGGCGGCGAGGTCACGAAGATACCGGAGGGTGTCACAATAATCGCTACAGGCCCGCTTACTTCCGGGGCTATGGCTGAGGAGATACGTTCTCTTTGCGGCGAGAGACTGAGCTTCTACGACGCTGCTGCGCCGATAGTCACTTTCGAGAGCCTTGACAAGGAGAAGGTTTTCTTTGCGTCAAGGTATGACCGTGGAGATGCGGATTATATCAACTGCCCCATGAACAAGGAGGAATATACCGCCTTCTACAGGGCGCTTATCACCGCAGAAAAGGTTCAGCTCAAGGACTTTGAGACACACCCTTTCAGTGTGTACGAGGGGTGTATGCCTATCGAGGAACTCGCTTCCCGTGGCGAGGACACCATGCGCTTTGGTCCCATGAAGCCTGTCGGCATAATCGACGAGCGCACTGGCAGACGACCTTATGCAGTAGTACAGCTAAGGCGTGAGAACCGTGAAGCGACCCTTTTCAACCTGGTAGGTTTCCAGACAAACCTGAAATTCGGTGAGCAGAAGCGTGTATTCTCCATGATACCCGGTCTTGAAAACGCCGAGTTCATGAGATATGGCGTTATGCACCGGAATACTTTCATAAACAGCCCTGTCCTCCTTGACAGGTACTTCTCAATGCGCAGCAAGCCGGAGATATTCTTCGCCGGACAGATAACAGGCGTTGAGGGTTATATGGAGTCCGCCGCAAGCGGTATAATCGCCGGAACTGCCGCCGCAAGACGTATCCTTGGACTTGAACCCATTGTTTTACCGGAGGATACGATGCTTGGTGCATTGTCGTCGTATATAAGTGACCCGTTCAATGACGGAAAATTCCAGCCTATGGGCGCTAATATGGGTATACTCCCGGATATAGGCGTAAGGATAAAAGACAAGAAGGAGCGCTACGGTGCATATGCAAACCGTGCAGTGGCTTCGCTGAAAAAAGAACTTGAAAGGGCTGGGGTAAATGACTAAGATAATCGTTGACGCTTTCGGAGGGGATAACGCCCCTCTGGAGGTCATCAAGGGCTGCGAGCGTGCAGTCAGGGAACTTGGGGTAAGGATAGTTCTCACAGGAAGCGAGACTATCATAAAAAAGTGTGCCGCCGATAATGGCATAAATATGAACGGCATTGAGATCGTGCATACTGATGATGTTTTTGATATACATGAAGAACCGAAGGAAATAATCAAGTCCGGAAAGAATTCCTCAATGGGACTGGGCTTGCAGCTTTTAGCTGACGGCAAGGGCGATGCCTTTGTTTCAGCAGGAAGCACCGGCGCACTTGTTATGGGCGCTACCTTCATCGTCAAGCGTATCAAAGGTATTAAGCGAGTTGCACCCTCACCTGTGATGCCGGCAGACAAGGGCAGCTTCATTCTTGTGGACGCTGGTGCGAATACAGAGTGCCGCCCGGAAATGCTGATGCAGTTTGCAGTCATGGGAAGCGCTTATATGGAAAAGGTGCTGGGCGTGAAGTCGCCTAAAGTGGCACTCCTTAACATAGGCGCTGAGGAGACTAAGGGCAGAGAACTTGAAATAGAAGCATACAAGATGCTGTCAGAGTCGAAGCTGAATTTTGCCGGTAATATCGAGGCAAGAGATCTTCCCAAGGGCGAAGTGCAGGTAGTCGTTACTGACGGATTTACCGGAAATATAGTCCTGAAACTGTATGAGGGAATGGGCTCATTCTTCGCAAAGAAGATGAAGTGGATATTCTCAGGCGCAGGCAAACTGGGCGCACTTTTCTCACTGGATAAGATCAAAAAATTCAGAAAACAAATGGACTACAAGGAGGTAGGCGGCTCTGCACTTCTGGGCGTGAAGAAGCCTGTTATCAAGGCTCACGGAAGTTCAGACGCTACAGCATTCTTCAATGCAGTACGTCAGGCAAAGAAGTGTGCCGAGGGCGGCGTTACCCAGGCAATAGCCGATTACGTTGCAGCCTCCTCTGATACGGATAAAGGAGCAGAATAATGGAGAATCTTGAAAATGAACTGAGAAAGGCTTTCCGTGATAAGGCAATGTCCAAGCACGACCTTTCAGAGAGCATTGAAAAGCTGGAGAAGGAACTGCACTATACATTCAAAAATAAGGAACTGCTGAAACAGGCGCTTTCACATTCGTCCTACGCCAATGAGCGCAAACACATCGGCGGCAGCAACGAGCGCCTTGAATTCCTGGGCGACAGCGTGCTTTCCATCGTAGTTTCAGACCATTTATACAAGAACCTTACAAGCGTTGCCGAGGGTGAGCTTACAAAGCTGAGAGCATCGCTGGTCTGCGAGAAATCTCTGCATATCTTCGCCCAGCAGATACACCTGGGGGACTACCTCCTTCTGGGCAAGGGCGAGGAAAATACCGGCGGACGTGAGCGCCCTTCGATACTTGCAGACGCTTTTGAAGCGGTCATCGCCGCTATCTACCTTGACGGCGGTATGGAAGCCGCTGCAAAGCATATCCTCCGCTTTATCCCCGACGACCTTGAGAGAACAAGGCGTGTGGCATACAGCGACTACAAAACCATACTCCAGGAAGTAGTCCAGATGAACCCGGAGGAAAAAGTTGAATACGCCCTCATCGGTGAGGAAGGCCCTGACCATAACAAGCGTTTTGTAGTGGAGGTGCGCCTGAATTCACAGGTCATCGGCACTGGCAAGGGCAGAAGCAAAAAGGAAGCCGAGCAGCTTGCCGCAAAGGAAGCGCTGAAGCTTATGGGCTACTATGAAGCACAGTAATATCGCCATTTTCGTACCTCACGCAGGCTGCCCGCATAAGTGCAGCTTCTGCGACCAGAGGACGATAAGCGGCGCTCAACATTCCCCAACCGGACTGGAAGTGGCACAGATATGCAGCCAGGCAGTAACGGAGATGAAAGAGCCGGAAAATGCGGAGATAGCTTTCTTCGGAGGAAGCTTTACCGCAATAAACAGGGCGTATATGCTTGAGCTTCTGAAAGCGGCTCACCCATTCGTGAAAGATGGCAAGGTCAGAGGAATACGCATATCCACCCGCCCGGACTGCATCACTCCGGAGATACTGGATATACTGAAAATGTACGGCGTTACAGCAATTGAACTGGGAGCGCAGTCAATGGTGGACGAGGTGCTTGCCGCTAACGAGAGGGGACACTCTGCCAGTGATGCGGCTGAAGCATCGCAGCTTATCCGCTCCTACGGCTTTGAACTTGGGCTACAGATGATGACCGGGCTTTACAAAAGCAGCCCGGAGCGTGATATGCTGACTATGCAGCGCATCATCGACCTTTCGCCGGATACCGTAAGGATATACCCCACCGTCGTTCTGAAGGGGACTGTCCTTGCGGATATCATGAAGCCGGAGGACTATATCACCCTTGACGAAATGGCACAGCTTTGCGCTTTGATGCTTCTGAGATTCCATGAGGCAGGCATAAGGGTCATAAAATGCGGACTCCATGCAAGCGAATTCGTGGAACGTGATATGGTTGGCGGATACTATCACCCGGCATTCCGGGAAATGTGCGAAAGCTACATCTACCGCCGGAAGATCGAGGAGTGCCTCAGAGAAAATGGCATTTCCTCCGGCAGGGCAGTACTTGAAATATGCCCCAAAGGGATTAGTCCCGGATACGGTCACAAGAAAATGAACAGCGACTATTTCAGAAAAAATGGTATTGATATAAAGCTTACCGGCAGCGACGATGTGCCGGTATATGAGGTGAATTTGCGGAGGTGAACTGATGTACCTGAAAAGCCTGGAAATACAAGGATTCAAGTCTTTCCCGGACAAGATAAGCCTTACCTTTGACAAGGGTCTGACGGCGGTAGTCGGGCCTAATGGAAGCGGAAAAAGTAATATCGGTGACTCAGTACGCTGGGTACTGGGCGAGCAGTCCACTAAAACTCTCCGTGGAAACAAAATGGAGGACGTTATCTTCTCAGGTACAGTGGCAAGAAAACCTATGGGTTTCGCCGCAGTTACAATAAATATCGACAACTCCGACCATACCATCGAGGATATGGAAGATGAGATCTCCGTCACCAGAAAACTCTACCGCAGCGGCGAGAGCGAGTACCTGATAAACGGCAAGTCGTGCAGACTTAAAGACATAAACGAGCTTTTCATGGACACCGGTCTTGGACGTGATGGCTACTCAATAATCGGTCAGGGACGCATCGCCGAGATAGTGGGCGCAAAAAGCAATGAGCGCCGTGACATTTTCGAGGAAGCCGCCGGTATATCAAAATTCCGCTACAAAAAGCAGGAAGCCGAACGTAAGCTTACTGCCGCCCAGGAAAACCTCCTGCGCCTGACGGATATCCTCACGGAACTGGAAAGCCGTGTAGAACCCTTGAAAGCCCAGGCTGAAAAGGCTGAGCGGTTCGTAAAGCTTGCCAATGAGCGCAAACAGCTTGAAATATCCGTCTGGATCACAAGGCTGGACGAACTGAAAGCCAAGCTTGAAGCACTGGAAGAAAAAATACTGGTGAGCAATAACGAGTACGAAAACCTGGAAAACGATATTGCTTCCCAGGAGGAAAGACTCCAGCAGGGCTACAGGCGTATGCAGGAGTCAACGATAAAGTCCGATGAACTCAGCCGGAAAATGCTGGAGGAGGAGCAGGATTCCTCCCGTAAAAAGGCGGATATCGCAGTACTTGAAAACGATATAAAACACTGCGAGGAAGCTATCCATTCCGCCAAGCGAAGCATTACCGATGCGGACGAAACAAGGCGTGAACTGAACCTGCAAAAGCGTGATATCGAAAAGAAGATAGCGGCGCTGAATGAGCAGAAAAAAGCCTTGCAGAGCGAGATCGCTCAGGCTGAGGAGAAACTGCGGAGCGCCGAGGCGGAAAGCACAGAACTTGGCGCTGATGTGGATAAGACCACCAGCGAGATAAATGAAATGTACATCAGCCAGAGCAGCCTGAAAATTACCGCCGAAAGCGCAAAGCAGGCGATAGAGGAGCAGAAGCAGCGTATCAGCGAACTTCGCAGCAGCAGTTCCTCCGCTGACAGTATCGTGGCAGACTACAGCCGCCAGCTTACTGAGAATCAGGACGCTCTTGCCACAAATGCCGAGAAGCTGATCTCTGCTAAAAACAGGCTTTCCGGTATCGAGAAACTTTTCCAGTCACGCAGCCAGGGCTTCGAGAACGCTAAGACCGACCTTGAAAGGATACTTTACGACTTCAAAGGCAAACAGCAGCGCCGTAAGATACTCAGCGACATGGAAAACAATATGGAGGGCTTTGCAGGAAGTGTAAAGCAGGTACTCCGTGCATCACGTCAGGGACGTATCGGCGGCATCTTCGGAACTGTCGCCCAGAACATAAGCGTCAGTCCTGAGTATGCTTTAGCGATAGAAACTGCCCTGGGCGGCGCAATGCAGAATATTATCGTTGAAAACGAGGATATCGCCAAGCGCTGTATCCGATTCCTGAAAGAGCAAAACGGCGGACGTGCCACATTCCTGCCCCTTACCTCGATAAAGGGCTATACTCTCCGGGAAACGGGTCTTGAAAACTGTGACGGATTTGTTGGAATAGCCGACCGTATAGCCGGCTGCGACAGCAGGTTCAGCAACATCATTTCCTCCCTCCTGGGACGGACAGTGGTTGCGGAGGATATCGACAGTGCGACCAATATCGCAAAAAGGTACAGCTACCGTTTCCGCATCGTCACCCTTGACGGTCAGGTGATAAACTCCGGCGGTTCATTCACCGGCGGTTCGGCAGTAAAGTCCGGAGGAGTCATCACCCGAAAGAACGAGATAGATACCCTTGACCGTGAGATGCAGGAGCTTTCCGTTAAGCGTGACGAACTGAGCGCAAGGGCTGAAAAACTCCGTGCCGAGACTGAGAAACTCCGCTTCGATGTGGAGGCGGCAAAGTCTGAGATAGCTGAGTGTAACGGCGAGGAAGTACGGCTTAATGCGGAGATATCAAGGCTTAGTTCGCTGATAGAACAGATGAGCGGTCAGACAGCCGCCACTGACAGGCAGGTAAAGGAAGCGGAGGAAAAAATAGCCGCTTCCCAGCATACAATTGATGAGACGCAAAAGTCTCTGGCACAGCTTGTACTCAATATCACCGAAGCTGAACAGCGCCTTGCACAGGGGCAACATTCCCGTGAGGAACTGCGCCTTAAAAGGGCTGAACTTTCCGAGGAACTATCCGGGTTGAGGATAAGTGATATTACACTTGATAAAGACATTCAGGCGCAGGAACTTGAAGCAAAGCGCACAGAGCAGTCACTTTCCGACCTTGACTTTGGCAGCAGCCGCTTCGAGGAAGAAATACGCCGGCAGAATACCCTTATCAATCAGAAAAAACAGGATATCACCCGGATAAATACCGACCTGGAAAACACAAAGAACAACGCTGAAAATTATCGCAGGGAAATAAAGCGATACCAGGATATCCATACCGAACAGACCCGTCTTGTCAATGAGATACAGAAGGGCATGAAGGAACTGAATGAGGCGAAGGAACGTCTTTCCGGCGAAATGACCCGCCTTACGGAGCGCAGGGATGCGGTAGTCCGTGACAGCGATTATATCATAAAGCAGCTTGACGAGGTTTATGAACTTACCCGTTCGGAAGCAGTCGCACTGGCGCAGAAACTTGATGATGTTATCGAAGCACAGCGCCGGCTGACTGAACTGAAAAACAAGATCCGTGGACTTGGAAGCGTTAACGTTGACGCTATCGAGGAGTACAAGGAAGTCTCCGAAAGATACGAATTCCTCAGCGCCCAGCTTGCGGACGTTCAGAAGTCGAAGGCGGAACTGGAACGCATCATTACCAGCCTTACCGAGGAAATGTGCCGGATATTCTCCGAAAGCTTCCGGATAATCAACAGCAATTTCAAAAGCATATTCGTGGAACTTTTCGGCGGAGGCAAGGCGGAACTTATCCTCACTGACCCGGAGAACGTGCTTGAATCCGGCATAGAGATAAGCGTAGCACCGCCGGGAAAGGTCATCAAAAACCTTATATCTCTTTCAGGCGGCGAGCAGTCGTTTGTAGCTATAGCGATATATTTTGCTATACTCCGGCTTCGTCCTGCGCCGTTCTGTATACTTGACGAGATAGATGCAGCACTTGATGAGGTGAATGTCAGGAAGTATGCACAGTACCTTAAAAAGTTTACTGACACGACTCAGTTCGTACTTGTCACCCACCGCCGAAGCGCAATGGAGGAAGCAAACGTTCTCTACGGCGTTACAATGCAGGAGGACGGCATATCCAAGCTTCTGAAAATGGAGCAGGTGGATTTCCAGGAGGACGTGGCTGACGTTCAGTAACCTGAGAACTTGTCTTTACAAGCCTTTGCACTTATGAAGACAGGTTCTAACATAGATTTGGAGGATCATATGGGAATTTTTCAGAAAATAGCAGAAGGTCTGAGAAAGACCAGAGACAACTTTTTCGGCGGTCTGCAAAGGATATTCAACTCCTTTACCAAGATCGACGAGGAGCTTTTCGAGGAACTTGAAGAACAGATGATAATGAGCGATATCGGCGTTGAGACTTCCGAGGAGATCTGCGACCGTCTGCGCTCCAAGATAAAGGAGAGGGGAATCACCGACCCCAAGGAGATCATGGAGCTTATCCATGAGGTAATATCTGAGATCATGGGCGATGATACCGGTCTTGACCTTTCTGTATCACCGGCAGTTATAATGGTCATCGGCGTAAACGGCGCAGGCAAGACCACAACTATCGGTAAGATGTGCCACCAGTTCAAGGAGGAGGGCAAGAAAGTCCTGGTTGCGGCAGCGGATACTTTCCGAGCGGCAGCTATCGACCAGCTTGAAGTGTGGACTCAGCGTGCAGGGGTGGATATAGTAAAGCACGCCGAGGGTTCTGATCCGGGCGCAGTAGTATACGATGCTCTGGAAGCTGCAAAGGCACGCCACTGCGACGTAGTCATAATCGACACCGCCGGCAGACTTCACAACAAGAAGAACCTTATGGACGAACTTGCCAAGATAAACCGTATCATCGACAACAAGGCAGGGGACTGCTCCCGTGAGGTACTGCTTGTCCTGGACGCAACTACCGGACAGAACGCAGTAAACCAGGCAAAGCTTTTCAGTGAGACTGCGCCTATTACAGGTATCGTTCTCACAAAGCTGGACGGTACTGCAAAGGGCGGTATCGTTATTTCCATAAAGAACGAACTTGGAATACCTGTAAAGCTTATCGGTGTAGGCGAAAAGATCGACGACCTCCAGCCCTTCGACAGCCGTATGTTCGTAGACGCTCTCTTTGAGACTAATTATGAGGACTACGAGGAGGACGAGAAAGAAGAACTCACCGAGGAAACTGCCGGGACTGAGGACGAGACAGCCGAGGGCGAGTACGAAGAAACTGAGGAGATCACTGAGGAAACCGAGACTGCTGATGAGGATACCGAGAAGAAGGAAGGCTTCTTCAGCCGCCTGTTTAGTCAGAAGCCTGCCCAGAAGTCCGATGAAGAAACCGAGGACGAGGAAACTTCCGCTGAGGACGCAGAGGAGGAAATTTCTTCTTACGAACCTGTAGAGGAGGGAGTAAGCGAGGTTTCCGAGCCTGTTGCAGAAGCTGCTGAGACCGTAGAAGAAACAGTCAGCGAAGTTTCTGAACCTGTTATAGAAGCAGCTGAGGAAGTAACTGAAACTGTAGAAGAAGCAGTCAGCGAGGTTTCCGAACCTGTTGCAGAAGCCACTGAGACAGTAGAAGAAACAGTCAGCGAAGTTTCCGAACCTGTTATAGAAGCAGCCGAGGAAGTAGCTGAAACTGTAGAAGAAGCAGTTGTTGATGTTTCCGAGCCTGCTATAGAAGCAGCCGAGGAAGCTCCGGAAGAACCCGCTGAACCTGTAAAGAAGAAAAAGAAGGGCTTCTTCAGCCGTCTGTTTGGCAGAAAGGATGATGACGATGCTGAATAAGATAATGATAGCTACAAATAATGCAAATAAACTCCGTGAAGCAAGAGAGATATTCTCGCCCCTGGGCATTGAGGTAGTCTCTCCCCGTGAAGCCGGTGTCAGCGCTGACCCGGAGGAGACAGGTACAACTTTCCGTGAGAATGCGTACATCAAGGCAAGAACTTTCCATGCGCTTGTGGATATGCCTGTATTTGCCGACGACAGCGGTATCTGCGTAGATGCACTTGACGGCAGACCGGGAGTTTATTCCGCAAGATATGCCCCGGACGGCAACGAATGCGAAAAGCTTCTGGGCGATATGAAGGACGTTCCGGAGGGTAAGCGCACAGCACACTATGCCTGCGTTATAGCCTTTGTGGACGGCGATACCGAAGCTGATTTTTCCGGCATCTGCGAGGGACGTATCGGCTACGAAAAGAGGGGAACTAACGGCTTCGGCTATGACCCCATATTCCTCCGTGGAGACAGGACTATGGCTGAAATGACCCCGGAGGAGAAGAATAGTATAAGCCACCGCAGCGCAGCAATGAAGGGGCTTTACGAGTTTATTAAAGAAAGATATGGTGAATGATATGCTGACAAGCAAACAGAGAGCATACCTCAGAGGCATCGCTTCCGAGTATGAGACTATATTCCAGGTAGGCAAGGGCGGAGTTACCGAGGCTATGTGCAAGGAGATATCCGAAGCACTTCGCAAGAGAGAACTTATCAAGCTGAGAGTACTTGACAACTCCGGCTGGACTGCCCGTGAAGCCGCCGACGCTATCGCTGAAATGACCGGCGCTGACGTGGTACAGGTCATCGGCTCACGTTTTGTGCTTTACAAGCGCAATCCCAAAGAGCCTGTGATCGAGGGAATCCCCAAGGCTAAGTGATGCGTATAGGCATCTACGGTGGCAGTTTCAACCCGGTACACAATGGTCATACACACCTGGCAAAGGCTGCCGCAGACGAATTTTCCCTCGACAGGGTAATATTCATGCCGTCCAGGATAAGCCCGCACCGTTCAAGCGAGGAATACGTTTCCCCGGAGCATCGTCTGGCAATGCTGGAGATAGTGTGCAAAAGGGATAAGCGGTTCGAGGTGAGCGACTACGAACTGAATTCCGACAGAGTAAGCTATACCATTTACACAATAGAGCATTTCCACCAGCTTTATCCAGAGGACGAACTTTTCCTCCTTATCGGCAGTGATATGCTCATGTGCTTTGATAAGTGGAGGCAGTATAAAGATATTCTCGCATTATGTTCTTTGGGAGTAGTCTCACGCAATGAGGGCGATATACCGCTCCTTGAAGAAAAGGCACGCTCCCTTAGTGAATACGGCAGAATTTTTGTGTGCAAAGCCGATGCAGTTGTAGTATCTTCGACGAAGATAAGAGAAAATTGTGTGAAAAATTCCGATTTCGCTTGCTATCTGGACGAAAATGTAGTAGAATATATAATGACGAATAGTTTATACACAGCGCAGTCTGACAGAAGCGCTGATGAATGAGGTGAACCTATTGCTTTACGACACAGAGGATAAGAAGAAGTTCCTGAAAGCTAACCTTTCTCAGAAACGCTATCAACATTCACTGAATGTGGCGGCTGAGTGCAGGAAGCTGGCAGAAAAATACGGAGAAGACCCGGATAAGGCTTATTTTGCCGGTTTGCTCCATGATATATGCAAAGAACTTCCCGCCGATGAGCAGCTTGAACTGGTTGAGAAAAGCGGCTACACTGTATGCCGTGAAGAACTGGAGACACGCTCTCTGTGGCATGGTATCGCAGGTGCGTATTTCGTTAAAACAAAATTCGGGGTTGAGGATATAGATATACTCAATGCCATAAGATTCCATACTGTAGGAAGGGCTGGTATGTCAAGGCTGGAGGAGATCGTTTATCTTGGCGATCTTATCTCGGCTGACAGGGATTATAAGGATGTAGACAGAATGCGTAAGGTGACTTATAACAGCCTTAACAGCGCTATGCTGGAAGCTTTCGCATTCTCAATAAGATCAGTGGTGAAAAAGGGCGGAGTTATACCGATCTGCACTGTAGAAGGGTATAACTTCTATAACCGTCTGCGTACTGATAAGAAATCAGGGAAATAAACCAGTTACATGGAACGAAAAGAGGAACGCAATGGATAACAAAGAAGTAGGTTCCGGTAAGGAGCAGGAGTTTTCACGCCCTAAGCCGGTCAAGAAACTCGTTAAGATAAAAAGACCTGCGGACTCAGGCAATACTCCAGCGCCGAAAGTCTATGCTGATATTCCAAAGGCTGAACCAGTGGGGACGGTTTACCGTGGAAAGCATGAGGCTGAGCCTGTAAAGCAGGAATACAAGGGCAGATATGAAGCTGAGCCGAAGGAGTATCAGCCGCAGCATGAAGCCGTTCCCTCAGACTACAGAGGAAAGCATGAAGCTGTGCCTGACCAGTCTCCTACGGAGTATCATAGTCTGCATGAGATAGAAAAAGCACCTAAAAGTCACCTGAAGCGGGAGATAGAACCTGCCGCAGAGGGCGGTCATACGGAAGAACCTGGAAAGGAATATGCCGGAAACTACCGTCCTAAGCCTGGCGACACCGCACCGTATATCAGCAAGGTGGTGGAGCAGACTGAGAAGAAAAAGATATCCTGGAAGGATATCGGCATAAAGGTGGGCGCAATTGCGTGCAGCCTGTTTCTTATCGGCGCTATGATACTGAATATGCCTATCCTCAGCGATGATGACTTCGACAGGAACGTTTCTATCGTATATTACTTCAAGAATAAGAAGTTCATGGCTGACGAGGGTCAGATCAATAAGGAGAACGTAAGGCTTGACGTTAATTCCGATGCGGTGGAGGACGACTTCAACGACGGTCTTGACCTGCCTCAGCTTATCGAAGGTCAGTACAGCATACTGTTCCTGGGCTTTGATGAGGAGGAGTTCAATACCGACGTTATGTGGGTGCTGGAATTCGATATCGGAAATCATGGGCTGAATATCCTTCAGATCCCCCGTGACTGCTGTCTGCCGGATTATACCACCAGCATCACAAAGAAATTCAACAGCATCTACTCAATGGGCGACCCTAATGTTAATCCGCCTATCCAGCGTGTTGTCAACGCTGTACAGGAAAACTTCGGCATACCTATTGATGCATATATCACGACCACCTGCTTCAACATTCAGGATATGGTCGATCTTATCGGCGGTATCCCGATACACATCGACAACGAGATCATGTATGAAGCTGACAAGATAATCCCGGAGGGCGATGTAACACTCACCGGCGAACAGGCAGAGTGGTTCATACGCTTCCGCCGTGAATGGCTTCTGGGCGACATCGGAAGAATGCAGAACCAGAGAAGATTCATGGCTGCGGCTATGCAGAAGCTTTTCAGCATAGTCAAGGACGAGGGAAGAATAAAGCTCTACAGCTATATCAAGGAGATATACAACCACAGATACCTGAAAACAGACCTGTCTCTCCAGGATATAAGCATGGTTGCAGATTTCGCTTCCACCCTCAGCATGGACAACGTGACAGTTAATATGGTACCTGGCGAGAGCGCACAGTTCTACGCTTCAGACGGCGAGGTATACGATGTGTACTCCGTCCACAAGCAGGCTACCATTGATATACTCAACGAGTCATTCCGCCCGTACCAGACAAAGATGATGCCCTGGGATACTTCGATCGTGGAGCTTGTTACCGATTATCTCAGCATCGACCTTGACGACACAGGCACTACACTCGACGAAATGGAAAAGGCTACTGAGCCTGTAAGAGATCCTAATAAAAGTCCCACTTGAAAGGAATGGTAAAATTTGACTGCACAGGAAAAGATAAAACTCATGGTCAAGGCTCTCGACAGCAAGAGAGGCGAGGACATTCAGGTAATAAAGATCGCTGACCTTACTATCCTGGCTGACTACTTCGTTATCGTAAACGGTACCAGCAATACCCACGCACGTACCCTTGCAGACGAGGTAGAGTTCCAGATGACACAGCAGGGCATCGAGCCTGACAGACGTGAGGCTGATACAGGAAATACCTGGATAGTCCTTGACTACGAGGATATCATAGTACACGTTTTCTACAAGGACACAAGACAGTTCTACAAGCTGGAAAGCAACTGGGCTGACGGCGAGCAGATCGACATAAGCGAGTATCTTGTTAAAGAGTAAATAATTATACAAAAAGGAATGATAAAACACAATGAGCAGATATGATTTCAAGTCTGTGGAAGCTAAATGGCAGAAGTTCTGGGACGAGAACCACTCCTTCAAGGCTTCCGATGACCACTCAAAGAAGAAGTTCTATGCACTGGTAGAGTTCCCTTACCCCTCCGGTCATGGTATGCACGTCGGTCACATCAAGGCTTACTCCGGTCTTGAGGTTGTAAGCAGAAAGCGCAGAATGGAAGGCTATAACGTGCTTTTCCCTATCGGCTTCGACGCATACGGACTTCCCACTGAGAATACTGCTATCAAGGAAAATATCCACCCCCGTGTGGTTACTGACCGCAATATCGAGAAGTTCACCGGTCAGCTCAAGACTGTCGGCTTCTCATTCGACTGGTCAAGAGTAGTTGATACCACCGACGAGAACTACTACAAGTGGACACAGTGGATATTCCTGAAAATGTTCGAGAACGGTCTGGTATTCCGTGACAAGACCTCTGTTAACTACTGCCCAAGCTGTAAGGTAGTTCTTTCCAACGAGGACTCTCAGGGCGGCAAGTGCGACGTTTGTCACAGCGATATTATCCAGAAGACCAAGGAAGTATGGTATCTGCGTATCACTGAGTACGCTGACAAGCTCCTCCAGGGTCTTGACGAGGTAGACTACCTGCCTAACGTAAGACTCCAGCAGGAGAACTGGATAGGCAAGTCAACAGGTGCTTTCGTAAACTTCGGCATCAAGGAACAGGACGAGAAGCTGCGTATCTATACCACACGCCCTGATACACTCTATGGCGTTACATTTATGGTAATCGCTCCTGAGCATCCCATTATCCAGAAGTACCGTGATTCTATCGCAAACATCGACGCTCTGGACGAATACAAAGCTGAGTGCGCTAAAAAGAGCGAGTTCGAGAGAACACAGCTTGTCAAGGACAAGACAGGCGTTAAGATCGAGGGACTGACTGCCGTTAACCCCGTTACCGGCAAGGAGATCCCGATATACATATCCGACTACGTTATGATGGGCTACGGTACAGGCGCTATCATGGCTGTTCCTGCACACGATACCCGTGACTACGACTTCGCTAAGAAGTTCGGCATCGACATCATCGAGGTCATCAAGGGCGGCGACATCTCCAAGGAGGCTTACACCGGCGAGGGTGAACTGGTAAATTCCGGCGAACTCAACGGCATCTCCAACAAGAAGGACGCTGTCAACAAGGCTCTTGAGATACTGGAAAAGCTGGGCTGCGGCGAAAAGGGCGTACAGTACAAGATGAAGGACTGGGCGTTCAACCGCCAGAGATACTGGGGCGAGCCTATCCCGATCGTTCACTGCGACAAGTGCGGCATGGTTGCTGTTCCCTATGAGGAACTTCCTCTGCGCCTGCCTGAGGTTGAGAACTTCGAGCCTGGTACTGACGGCGAAAGCCCTCTTGCAAAGATCGAAAGCTTCGTAAAGTGCAAGTGCCCCAAGTGCGGCGGCGATGCAAGACGTGAGACTGATACTATGCCTCAGTGGGCTGGTTCTTCATGGTACTTCCTGCGCTACTGCGACCCCTGCAACGACAAGGAGTTCGCTTCCCAGGAGGCTCTGAAGTACTGGATGCCTGTTGACTGGTATAACGGCGGTATGGAGCACGTTACAAGACATATGATATACAGCCGTTTCTGGCATAAATTCCTGTACGATATGGGACTTGTCCCCACTTCCGAGCCATACGCCAAGCGTACTGCACAGGGACTTATTCTCGGACCTGACGGCGAGAAGATGTCCAAGTCCAGAGGAAACGTTATCGACCCTAACGACGTTGTTAACGAGTACGGCGCTGACGTTCTCAGACTGTACACCCTGTTCATGGGCGACTATGAGAAGGCTGCTCCCTGGAGCGAGTCCAGCATCAAGGGCTGTAAGAGATTCGTTGACCGTATCTGGGCGCTGTCCGACATGATGACCGACAGCGAGGACTACAGCGACGCTCTCCGCAGCGCATTCCACAAGACCATTAAGAAGGTAACCGAGGACATCGAGGCAATGAAGTTCAATACCGCAATTGCCGCAATGATGAGCCTTATCAACGATATCTACTCCGCCGGCAGCATCACCAAGGGCGAACTGGGCGCATTCATGTGTATGCTCTACCCCTTCGCTCCCCACATTGCCGAGGAGATGTACAATAACGCTTTCGGAACTATCCTGAGCCAGCAGTCCTGGGTGACTTACGACGAGGCACTGTGCAAGGACGATACTATCGAGATCGTAGTTCAGGTAAACGGCAAGCTCCGTGCTAAGCTGAATATCCCTGCTGATGCAGACAAGGATACAGTCATCGCACAGGCTATGGACGAGCCTAAGGTCAAGGAAGTCATCGACGGCAAGACTGTTGTAAAACAGATATATGTACCAAATAAACTTGTTAATATTGTTGCGAAATGACGAAATTATCCGGGGATTTCACGGAACACTTGACATACGCACGGTATTGTGATAAAATATTACTATATTCATTATTTATATCTGCTATGATATATGCTTGAGGTAGCTCGCTGACACCCGCAAGGGTGATTAGTATAGAGCCCGGAGTTTTCTTCGGGACAACCTCTGGACAAGGGAGGGAAAGATAGTGGCAGAAGTTCGTGTTGGCAAGAATGAGTCCTTAGACACTGCTCTGAAGAGATTCAAGAGATCTTGTGCAAAGGACGGCGTTATTGCTGAAGTTCGCAAGAGAGAACACTACGAAAAGCCTTCAGTTAAGCGCAAGAAGAAGTCTGAGGCAGCTCGTAAGCGTAAGTATTGATTCCTTGCATGGCAAAAATTCAGTTGATAAAAGCGGGCTGCGGCTCGCTTTTTCATTTGTATAGGGAGGTTTTATGTCGATAAAACGAAAAATTACAGGTACAGACGCAGATTTTGCATTCAGAAAAACTACCGACATAACGCCGGAATTCCTCAAAAAACACCATATCCTCGGACTTGTCCTGGACGTGGATAATACCCTCACCACCGACGAGAATCTGACCCCCGGCGAGGGTATCCCGGAGTGGGTGGAGAGCATGAAAAAAGCCGGCATCAGAATGGTCATCGTTTCCAACAACAAGGCGGAGCGAGTAAAGCCCCTTGCGGACAGGCTCGGTCTGAAATACGTTCCGGAGGGCGCAAAACCTCTGAAAAAAGGCTACGAAAAGGCGCTTGCTATTATGGGACTTCACCACAGCCGTGTGGCAGGCGTAGGCGATCAGCTTTTCACCGATATATGGGGCGCAAAGCACGCAGGTCTGCGGTCGGTGTACGTTTCGCCCATTGCCATAGAGGGCAGGGAAAAGCGGTTCATTCTCTTTAAGCGAAAGTTGGAAAAACCGTTCCTGCCGGATAAATTCCAGGATAATTGAAAGGAAGATAACTATGATTAAAAAGATACTCGTTATACACGGCCCAAATCTCAACCTCCTTGGCGAGCGTGAGCCGGGCGTTTATGGAAATACAAGCTTCGAGACACTTAACAGCAGCATCATCGACAGAGCAAAAGAGCAAGGTCTGGAGTGCGAGATATTCCAGTCCAACCACGAGGGCGCTATCATCGACAAACTCCACGCCGCACGCCTCAGCTTCGACGGCGTTATCATCAATGCGGGGGCGTATACCCACTACAGCTACGCTATCAGGGACGCTATCGCCGCTATAAAGATACCCGTTATCGAGGTTCATATAAGCAATATCGACGCTCGTGAGGAGTTCCGCTCGAATTCCGTTATCGCACCTGTTTGCAAGGGAAGTATCTGCGGATTCGGTATGCTTAGCTACTATCTGGCTGTTCAGGCTATGGCTGAATTATGAGGTGAGGATACTAATTATTTCATTCCGATCAGGCAGCTTGCTATGAAATATTTCGGGTAGGTGTATAATTATGTTTGCAAATGATGAAAAGCCAAAGAGCGTGCGTGAGTGCATGGAAAGGTTGAAAAAAGCCCGTGATATCCTTGTTTCTGATGAATATGGATATACCGACGAGGAGATTTCATTCAATCCGCCGGCAACAGAAGAGTTTATAGCCCAACAAGAAAAGAGCTACGGCTTTAAGATTCCAGAGGATTGCAAGGAATTTTTCATGATATCAAACGGTGCTACAATACTTGATAATGAAATATACGGCGTGGATTACATCGGTATGAGCGATGATTTTGTTCCTGATGAATATCTTTGTTTCGGCGGTAGTTTCGGCACAAGTGAACGCTATACTCTTTCAGAGAACGGCGAGTTTTATATCTGCTATGATTGCGAGCCGGAGTCTTGGGAATTTAAGGATTTTCTTTTTCTGCTGCTTGAAAAATGTGAAGATTTGATAGACGAACATGATAGAGAAGTTGAATGGAAGAAGCGAAAAAAAGCAGGTATGACTACTGAGCAAATTAATGAAGAATTGCGTGAGCAGATAAGAATTGCAAAAATGAAACTTGCTCAAAAAAAGGAGAATAAGGAATAAGAATGGATAAGTCATTATTTTACAATTCGCAGTTGGAAACAGATGTAAAAGAAGCAATAGATTTAATAATAAAATGGGAGAAAAGAGGCAAATATAACTAATGGATAATAATATTTTTGACACAATAAAAATTATTATTTCTTTGGAAGAAGCAGAGGTGTGAAATATGACACGTTTTGAAAAACTTTTTCAGCAGCTTCCGGACAGCGTTGAGTGCGCAATAATCACTTCCGACGTGAACCGCCGGTACTTTACCGGAATGAAGTCCTCCGATGGTACAATTGTGGCTTTCCCGGATAAAGCTTACCTTATCATTGATTTTCGCTACATCGAAAAAGCACGCAATACCGTCACTTCCGCCCAGGTCATCGAGCAGAAGCAGCCTTTTGCCCAGATAAGGGAACTTATCAGTCAGCACGGCGCAAAGTCCGCAGCTATCGAGGCACAGACCCTCACCGTCAGCCGCCTGCATATGTTTAGGGCTGCCCTGCGTGAGACTGAGATAATCGACACCGACGTTCTCAGCAACGCCATAAATGCCCTGAGAATGGTCAAGGACGCTGAGGAACTTTCCTGCATCATCAAGGCACAGGAAATAGCGGAAAAGGCATTTGATAATATACTTAACTTTATAAGACCCGGCGTGACCGAGCGCCAGATCGCCCTTGAACTCAACCGCCTTATGTTCGACTTCGGCGCTGAGGACTTGTCCTTTGAGACTATCGCCCTCTCCGGAACTAATACCTCAATGCCCCACGGCGTTCCCTCGGAAAAGCCGGTGGCAGACGGAGAGTTCGTCCTCATGGACTACGGCGCAGTCTACAATGGCTACCACAGCGACATGACACGTACAGTCTGCGTAGGTCAGCCTTCTGACGAAATGCAGAAAGTGTATAATATTGTACTTGAAGCCCAGAATTCAGGCATATCTGCCGCACGTCCCGGCATCACAGGTCAGGAACTTGACGGCATCGCAAGAAGTATCATCAGCGACGCTGGCTACGGCGATAATTTTGGTCATTCCCTGGGTCACGGCGTGGGTCTTGAGATACACGAGCGCCCCAACGCTTCCCCGAATTACAAGCTGCCCCTGCCCAAAGGCGCAGTCGTTACCGTGGAACCGGGCATCTATCTCCCCGGAAAATTCGGTGTTAGAATAGAAGATTTTGTCATTTTGACCGAAAATGGCTGTACGAATTTGACTAAATGTGCAAAAAATATAATATCTTTATGATTATATGCGTTTACCTATTGCAAAATGTGTGATTTTGTGGTATAATAAGGTATGTAATACTATAGGAAAATACGGAGGTATTTAATATGATTTCAGCAGGAGATTTCAGAAACGGTGTGACTTTCGAGCTTGACGGACAGGTTGTTCAGGTCGTTGAATTCCAGCACGTTAAGCCTGGTAAGGGTGCCGCTTTTGTTAGAACAAAGTATAAGAACGTTATCACAGGTTCTGTTGTAGAAACTTCTTTCAACCCTACTGCTAAGTTCCCCACAGCTTACGTTGAGCGCAAGGATATGCAGTACAGCTACAACGACGGCGATCTGTACTACTTCATGGACATGGAGACTTATGAGCAGCTTCCTATCAGCGCATCTGTTCTGGGCGACAACTTCAAGTTCGTAAAGGAAGAAATGATCTGCAAGATCCTGTCCTACAAGGGCAACGTTTTCGGTGTTGAGCCCCCCAACTTCGTTGAGCTGGTAGTTACTCAGACTGATCCCGGCTTCAAGGGCGATACTGCTACAAATGCTACAAAGCCTGCTACTCTGGAGACTGGCGCAGAGATCAAGGTTCCCCTGTTCATCAACGAGGGCGAGAAGATCCAGGTAGATACAAGAACAGGCGAGTATATGTCAAGAGCATAATCAAAGTATACATCAGTTCTTTCCGGAAGGAGGAGTTTTTATGAAGCTTACAGAAAAAATGTCTTACCTCAAGGGCCTTATCGACGGACTTGAGATCGACACTACAACTAAGGAGGGCAAGGCTCTCACAGCTATGGCTGACGTTATGAGCGAGCTGGTTATCTACGTTGATGATCTCCAGTCACAGATCGACGAGCTTACAGAGCTTTGCGATATTCTGGACGAGGATCTGGGTCTTGTAGAGGAAGATTTCTACCAGGACGAGGATTTCAGCTGCGGCGACTGCGAAGGCTGCTATGACGACGATGATGAGGACGATTTTGACGACGAAGACGACGATGATTTCGACCTCGACGACGATGAGCTTTACGAAGTTACCTGTCCTTCCTGCGGAGACACTATCCTCATTGATGAGGGAATGATCGAGGAAGGCTCTATCAACTGCCCTAACTGCAACGAGCTGCTTGAGTTCGACTGCGATGATCTTACAATTGAAGATTTTGAGGGCGCAGAGGAGTCTGACGAGGACTAATTTCAGAACTATGTGCGGACGGGGGGATACCTCCGTCCGTTTTTTTACAGGAATTAATTGTTTGAATTTTTAGCGATTATTAATAAATCTTTGATTTGTTGAAATATAAACTGAAATACAAGTATATTGGGTGAAAAAAATTGTGATAACTTAATAATGAGGTAACAGTATGGATCTGATACGACAGCACCAACTGGATATTATGCTTATGCTCAGCGGAGTGTGCTTTGCTGTGTCATTTTTTGGGTTGTGGACACATGAAGTGTCAAAAACTAAGCGGATATCGCTGCTTCTTATGGGCGTAAGTGCGGCGATACTTCTGCTTTCAGACCGCTTCGCATATATCTACCGTGGCGACGTTAGCAGCGTCGGTTACTGGATGGTAAGAATATGCAATTTTCTGGTGTTCTTCCTGACCCTGTTCGTTCTGCATACCTATAATATGTACCTGACGGATTTCTTCCGGAACGAAGTAGGTCTGGAAAAAGTACCAATGCGTCTGCGGATCGCTGAACTGATAGCGGGCATTGGCGAGTTTATGGTCATAATCAGCCAGTTCACCGGTTTTTACTACACTTTCGACGAAACCAATCACTACCAGCGTGCAGAGGGATTTCCTGTCTGCTACATAATACCGCTGGTGATATGGGTGATTCAGCTTACCCTGATAATTCAGTATTATAAGCGGATAGAAAATCTTATGCGTATAGCCCTTACGGTCTTTACTACTGTACCGCTTATTGCGTCGCTGATACAGGTATTTACCTATGGTGTATCCCTTACCAATATGACAATGGTGGGTCTGATAGTTATGCTTCGTGTGATCGAGGTGAATAACACCAGCCAGCGGCTTATCCTTGCTGATAAGCACGAAAAGGAACACCTCCTTCAGGAACAGGAGAATATGCGCTCAATGGTAAAGGAAACCGCATACGCCCTTGCGGAGGCAATCGAAGCAAAGGATAAGTATACTCATGGTCATTCATCAAGGGTTGCACAGTATTCCATAATGATCGCAAAAGCCGTGGGCAAAAGCGAGGAGGAGTGCCAGAATATATACCTTGCCGGAATGCTCCACGATGTTGGAAAGATAGGCGTTCCGGAGAACATAATCAACAAGGACGGCAAGCTGACAGATGAAGAATTCAGCGTGATAAAGACCCACCCTGTTATCGGGAATCAGATCCTCCAGAAGATAAGCAAGAACCCCTCACTCAGCATCGGCGCTCACTATCATCACGAGCACTACGACGGCAAGGGTTATCCTGACGGGCTGAAAGGGGAGGAGATACCGGAAATTGCCAGGATAATAGCGGTTGCAGATGCGTATGATGCCATGACCTCGAAGCGAAGCTACCGTGACTCCCTGCCTCAGGACGTGGTGAGAGAGCAGATAGTCGATGGAATTGGTACGCAGTTCGATCCGGAATTCGCCAGGATAATGCTTGACCTTATAGACAGAGATACCGGCTATTCTATGCGGGAATGAGTCGGGGGAGGAAATATGTATGATAATAGACCGGAGCATGGCAGATGAAGAAGCGAATATTTGACATAATCCAGATAGGGCAGAAAGGCGATATGCCGAGTATGCTGTTTGACTGGTTCATAGTTGTGGTAATAATCCTGAACGTGCTTTCTATGTTCCTTGAAACATTTGACGGATTAGAGCCGTTTTTTACTCTGTTTAAAACTGTAGAGGACGTGACAGTGGTAATATTCTGCATTGAGTATGCTCTGCGGATATGGACGGCTGAGTACCTGTATCCTGATCTTAGCAAGGCAAAAGCAAAACTGCGGTTTCTGGTGTCTTACGATGGAGTAGTTGACCTTTTGACCATACTTCCGTTTTTCTTCCTCAGCGGATTTATCGTATTCCGTATGTTGAGAGTAGTGCGGATATTCCACCTTTTCCGCATCAACGCCCAGTATGACTCGTTCAACGTCATAACCACGGTACTTTACGAAAAGCGAAACCAGATACTTTCGTCGGTTTTCATAATCGTGATACTTATGCTTGCCTCGTCGCTGTGTATGTATAACGTTGAACACGCCGCCCAGCCTTACGTTTTCCGCAATGCTTTTTCAGGAATATGGTGGAGTATGTCCACTCTCCTTACTGTGGGATACGGCGATATCTACCCGGTGACGGTGCTTGGAAAGGCAATGGCGATATGTATTGCTTTCCTTGGAGTGGGAGTGGTAGCGATACCTACCGGTATCATCAGCGCCGGATTTGTTGAGCAGTACTCCAAAAAAGCAGCGGAGCAGTCAAAGTTCAACGACATCGAGGAACTTGGCGAAATACTGGTTACGCCTGAAAGTGAGCTTTGCGGCAAGACCATTGAAGAAGTGCAGCAGACATTTGATATGCGTATACTTGTGGTACTTCGAGGGGATATGACGGTCTTAGCGGCGGCAAACCTTAAGATATGCAAAGGCGATATATTAGTAGCCGCATCAGAACATATGCTGAAAAGCAAATCAGTCACATAATAGCTAAAAATTTGCCCTTGATATTATGTATCAGGGGTAATTTTTTTACCACACACAAGAAAAAATCTTCATTTTTTACACTCCAGATGCACTTTATGCGAACTGACGAAATTAAAAAATCCCCTTGCATTTTGCAAAAAAATAATGTATAATTTATCCATAAGCACCTGTTGGATATGGTGCAAAATATGAAAGGGGTAAAAGGATGAAAAAAAACACATTAAATAGGGTTGTCTCGGCGTTAACAGTAGCCGCTGTGTCATTATCGGCTGTTTCTGTTACTGCATTTTCTGACGAGTATACTTACGACCCTGCCTGCGGCGGCAAGTTTCCGAATTTACTGACTATGGACGAGATCGAAAGCTCTCCGGTCAAGCCGCACATAACTGCTACCAAAGAAGTAATAACAATTGATGAGGCAAAAGCAGAACCAGTAAGAACCATTAATATCTATGTATCTTCCGGGGAAGCAAATGGATACTATGCTGTTAGTGGTATTCACTATTATTTTGACTCAAGGCTTGAAATCGTCACAAACGATAATGGAAATCCTTATGTGGAAAAAGGTGATGCTTTAAGTGATGGTGGAGCAATAACCAGCAGAATAGATACGGCTGCAAAGGAGCATAATCCTAATAATCGCAATATGCAGAATGGTATATATGTAGTGACCTCTGCAGGCGGAGATAAATGTACTGACGGTTTGATGTACTCATTCAAGGTAAAGCTTCCTGGTAATGCGAGTAAGGGAGATATTTACCCGATAGATATCAAGTATGTATCAAGTACTGCAACTGATCTGTTTGCTGCTTTTGATAGTTTTTCCGATCAGAGCAGACTTCTTCAGGCATATACCTTTACTCGTGGTATCTATAATCTGGAGTATAACAATACATTCAAGGCTGATGAAGCTGATATCGAAAAAAATCCCGGACTGTCCAATATCTTCGGAGAGTATGACGGCTACATTGCTATAGAGAGCGATCCTTTACCTACTACTACCACAACAACAACTACCACCAAACCCACAACGACCACAACAACTACTACTAAACCCACAACTACTACAACTACAACCACTACCACCGCTGTTACTACAACAGCAGCAACTACTACAACTGTAAGCAACCCTGAGGGTTATCATTGGGGCAGAGATAACTGGAATTTCAACAACTGGGATGACTATTTCGGAACAGGCAAGTATTCTTCACAGATAAACAGCGCCTACAAGAAAGCACTTGCAGATAATCTTACTAACAAAGAGTACACCACCATATTCAATGGTTATTATAATTCCTCAGATCAGTGGGTATCTCCCTGGATAGAAGATGACTGGGAAGGCTCATGCTACGGAATGTCATCGCTGCTTCTGCTTTCTAACAAGGGCTTGTTCCCCTATTCAAAGTACAAAAGCGGCGCAAGCTGTCTCTATGATCTGCCTGAGCCGATAAACGACATGGAAATCAGTTCACTTATCACTTACTACCAGATGCTCCAGGTAAAGGGCGTTATCCAGCAGCAGTACAGGACAGTTCCCAAGAGGACTAATAAGGAAAATATCACCGAGATGCTGTCTCTGCTTGATAAAAACGATACCGTACTTGTATGCTTTAAGAAGAAGTATTGGGGCGGTCACGCCATAATAGCATATGACTATTCTTACGGCAGCTGGACATGGAATGGTGTAACCTATGACGGCTGCATCAATATCGTCGATCCTAACAGTTCTATGATCTACAGCCCAAAATGCAATATCTACTTCAACTCGAAAACATACAATTGGGCAATACCCTATTATACCGGTATAACTTCCGCAAGCGGCGCAGTATTTGATTATATGGGCGCTGATGTTAATGATATAAACTACGGCGGATACCTTTCCGGAACAACAGGTGTCAGCTCGTCAAATTATGTTGCTCGTATTGATGCGGCAGCAATAGCTGATGACCATTCCGTTTCCAAGGTCAAGAATACTAACGGAAGCTATATGACACAATCCTCGGCTTCTGGCGACATCGTTGAAGATATGTCATATATTTCCGGCGGCGCATCAAGCGGCGTTTCCGGATATAACCTGTATGACGCAAATTCAGCTTACAGAGTAACTCAGCAGTCCCCTACAGATCTTCAGCTTTCAATAGATTACGATAACTGTTTCCTCCGTGCAGGTTCAGCAGCAGGAACACAGGTCATTTTCGACAAGAAGGGTTACGTTGAGGTTGACGGTGAGTCTGCAAATTATGATATTTCAATGGTATTCGAGGACGAACACCCCACTGACTGGTTCGCATTTAATGTCAATGGCGAAAATGCTGACTGCGTTGTAATGGAAAAAACAGACAAGGGATATACTCTCGAAGCTGATAATCTCCAGAATGTAAAAGTCGAAGCCTCAAACAGACACTATTCTTCTAAGGTAGACTTTACCACTGAATATCCCAAGGTTCTGCTTTATGAGATAGACGAGTATACCATAGGAGTTGCAGCTGATGCTGATAATAACGGAAGCTATGAAACAGTTATCACCAAAAGCGCCAAGGGCGTTGAGGGCGATATAAACAATGATGGTAAATTCAATGTTGCCGACGTTGTTACATTCCAGAAATGGCTTCTCTCTGACGGAACAGGTCTTGTAAACTGGAAACAGGCTGACCTTTGCAAGGATAATGTGCTTAACACATTTGACCTCTGTGCAATGAAGGAGAAGCTTTCAAAATAAGGATCATTCAAGCCCCAGAATACATAATGAAAAGCAGTCACATGGACATTTAGTCCGTGTGACTGCTTTTTGCTATCAGTATATTTTTTATCACTTACCCCAGCTTTGAGTAAGTTTTAGCGGTGAACTTTTCGCTGTTTACGAGGAAACGCTTGTGAATACCTTCACCGATAGCACCGGACTGGTCAGAAGCAGTAACCTTGAAAACGATCTCTCTGCCGTTTACTTCAGTAACGCAGGCATTAGCGGTAACGGTCATGCCCTTGGGAGTAGCGGCGATATGCTTCACGTTCATTTCAGTGCCAACAGTAGTTTCGCCATCATCTATGAACTGTTCCATGCACTTGCAGGCAGCTTTTTCCATAAGCATCACCATTTCAGGGGTAGCGAATACTTCCAGGCTTCCGCTTCCCACATTTACAGCGAGATTCTGGTCATTAACAGTAAGTTCAGCACTTGCACAAGCGCCGATAGTAACATCTTTCATAAAGTTCTCCTTAATCGTTTTTACTTGTTTCCAGGACTTCCTCCGGAATGGGGCAGGGTGACATTACCTCACCGATAACACGGTCGTAAGTCAGCACGTTAAGCTCATCGTTTTCGGGGATAGAACTGTCGAAGTTAGTGGAATAAATGGGGCAGGTGTCCATGAAGTTCATCATTTTCTCGATGAAAGCGTCGTGGGGAGCGTCGATAATATTCATCAGCACATAGGGCATATAGAAGAAGGAAACTTCCTTGTCGGGGACAGTAGAGTAGTCCGCATCGTAGTTGCTCCAGATGAAGTACTTCTGCTCATAGAGGACGCTGCAATTGTCGCCGTTCAGGTCAAGCTGGTTGTACACGCTTGTTTCGCCACGGAGTGAGGGGAAATGGTCGCCAACGAAGAACACCAGAGTAGGCTCATCGACTTCCTTCAGCTTTTCCAGGAAAACTGTCAGACCCTCATTGGTGTGCTGTATCCAGTCGAGGTAGTTGCCGAACTCGTCAGTAGGATCAGCACCCTGGTTATAGGGCTGGTGGTTCTGCATTGTAGTGGTGTGGATATATATGGGCTGGTCAGTGGTTTTAACAAGGTCGAGAAGCTGATTATAAACGGTGCTGTCGTCCACATAAGTGCCGTAATGTTCGATTGGAACGGTGAAGTCAGTCTTGCCGGTCTGGTCATCATGGAATATCATCTTATCAAAGCCGAATTCGCCGTATATTCTTGATCTGCTGTAGAAACTGCTGAGGAAAGGGTGAACATAAGCGGTAGAGTAGCCCCAGCTTTTGTAGTACTGTGCAAGGGCAGGCTGTTCACGTTCAGCCAGGTCACGCTGCGGCATATTCGGGGTATTCAGACCTCTTACCGGCAGACCGAAAAGCAGCTCAAACTCAGATCTTACAGTCCAGCTTGCGTATGTAGGTGAAATAGCCACACCGCCGATTCCCTCGCTTGAAGCCTTATCAAAGCCCTCGTAAATGCTGTCAGGGACATTGAGCTGGTCGAACACACGGAAATCCGCATAGGACTCGCTCATAATAACGAGAACATTCGGCTTGACACCTCCGTTGAAGTCCTCAGAAACGTCAATATTGACATCGGTGATCTCGTCCACGAATTCCTCGTTGTAGTTGTCTGGCTCGGTAAGGCGGTTTGCGAAACTCTCGGAAGCGGTCTGTACAATAAATGCCAGGAAACTGTTTGAATCGAACTTCTCGTTGAGGATAAAAGCGTTAGTAGCGGCAGTAGTATCCAGCTTGAAGAAGTTATACACAGGGTTATAAAAACCGGGAACGACAATAAGTCCCGTACCAACAACAACGCAGGAAAGAGCAGCAATCATGCGTTTCATGCCGATATTTCGTGGAAGCTTGGGGTTCAGCCAGAATATCACCAGTGCCACAGCTACCACGATGCAGCACAGGAAGACGAGCCGGGGAGTTATCTTGATGTACGCAAAAGATTTCAGGCTTTTGACGCTACGGAAAAGCTTCATATCCGAGAGGATAAGGTGGTTGCCGTTAGTGCCGTACTTGAAAAGTTCGGTGATACTCAGCGCCATATACACGAAGCTTTGCACCGCAGCGGCGATCCAGCCCTTGCGGAATATCGCCAGAAGGAACAGGAAGACCATGCCGGCGATAATGATGTCGAACAGCATAACGGTAGGACGCTGCGCCACGAAAGTGAGGAAATTACCCATACTTTTCGCCTGATTTATCTCCGCCATACAGCTTATGAAAATCGGAAAAAGCAGCATGATGATCCCGTTTAATGTTTTGAATTTCTCCGAATTTGCGTCACGTTTCTGGTTTATATTTCTGATCCACCCGATGTCAGGAAACTTGCGTTGAGTTGAATTTGTCATAAGCATCATCCCTTTATCTTTACGTTATAAGTTTTAATATTGTATTTCTTTTAATCAAATCGCAAACTGCACTTACAGTTCACCCCTTGATATAAATATATCACAATATGACGCAAGTTTCAAGGGGGAAAATGAAATATCATAAATCTATCACGAAATTCGGCGCTTTGGTAATGATGTACGGAACGGTGGTGGCTAATTTAGTGAATTTGACGACTATATTTTGAGCCAGCCTTTTTCAGCGGCATCGTTTATGATAGCCATGACAGCGCTGCCGAGTTCGTCCGAAACGTCCATATAGGCGGTGTTTCTGGCGACTACCTGATCTTTGAATACTCCATGCTCCTTCCAGGAAATTCCGCCCTTTGTGTAGTTCAGGAGGAGGGGCTGAAGACGGTCGAGAACGGCAGCGAATCTTGCATCGTTAGTTTTGGAGTCCTCGAATTCACGCCACAGGTCGTAGAACTCCTTCTGCTGATCCTCCGGAAGAAGCCCGAAAATGCGGTGCGCCGCCCTTTCCTCACGGGCAGCCTTGGTCTTGTAGCCGTCGGTGTCGTAGCAGTAGGTGTCGCCGGCATCTATCTCCACAACGTCGTGGACAAGCACCATTTTCATCACATGGAGGACATCAATGGGCTGGTTTGCGTACTCGCTCAGGAGCATCGCCATAACAGCCAGATGCCAGGAATGTTCAGCGTCATTCTCCTTTCTGTCCTCATGGAGAACATAGGTCTGGCGGTAGAGGTTCTTCATTTTGTCAAGTTCGAGCATGAATTTAAGCTGCTGATTAAGTCTGTCATTAAACATAATAATTCTCCTTTTAAGTTAAATTACCATTCCGCCGTTAACTCCAAGTATCTGTCCGGTGATGTATTCGGCGCTGTCAGATGCGAGAAAAGCGACGGCATCAGCGATGTGCTCAGGTTTTCCGAAGATACCAAGGGGGATATCCTCCTTGATGAGAGCAAGGTCATCGTCGCTGAAATGGCTGTTCATTTCGGTGAGAATGAAGCCGGGGGACACGCAGTTCACCCGAATACCAGAGGGGGCGACTTCCTTGGCAAGTGCCTTGGTAAAGCCGATAACTCCGGCTTTGGCGGCGGAGTAGTCCACCTCACAGGACGCTCCCACCTCGCCCCACATTGATGCAATGTTGATGATATTTCCCGATTTATTGCGGATCATCGACTTCACAGCGCACCGTGAGCAGTTCATTGTCCCGGCAAGGTCGGTCATAAGCAGACGGTCAGCGGTGGACTGGTCGATGCTGTCGAAAAGCCCGATCACCGAGACACCGGAGTTGTTCACAAGCAGGTCGATGTCACCGATAGCGGCAATGGCTTCTTCGGCTGCGCCACGGTCAGCAACGTCGAATCCAACAGCTTTTCCGCCAATCTCAGCGGCAATAGCTTCGGCTTTTTCGGCATTGCGGCAGTAGTTCACGTAAACGAAATACCCATCGCCAGCCAGTTTCCGGCAGATAGCACTTCCTATTCCACCAGAACCGCCAGTGACGAGTGCAACTTTATTCATAAGTATCACTTCCTTAATTTAGCTAAAAATGCAGATGGCATCTCTATTATCAGTATACACCATTTGGACGGAAAAATCTACCATAATACTTGAAATATTTGTTAATTCATGGTATAATGGTAAAAATGCGTCCGGTGGACGAAATAAATCTTGGGAGATCATTATGACTGAGGAAAAAATCAAAAGAATAAACGAACTCGCACACAAATCCAAAAGCGAGGGGCTGACTGAGGAGGAAAAAGCTGAGCAGACCGCACTTCGCAACGAGTACAGGCAGGCTGTTGTGGGAAATCTCCGGGCTGAGCTGAACAATACTTACATCATGACCCCTGACGGCAAGAAGCGAAAGGTCGGCAAAAAATGACGGATAAGGAACTTTTTCAGGCGGCGGTCAAGGCTGCGGAGAATTCGTATTCGCCCTACTCCAATTTCCGTGTGGGGGCAGCACTTCTGACTGCTGAAGGTAAACTGTATACCGGATGTAATATCGAGAACGGCTCGTATTCCATGACCATATGCGCTGAGAGAACTGCCATATTCAAGGCAGTTTCTGAGGGAGAACGCAATTTCGCCAGAATAGCCATTGCCGGAAGCGGAGACGGTGACTTCTCAAAACCCTGTTACCCATGCGGTGCGTGCTTGCAGGTAATGAGCGAATTTGACACGGATTCAACCCTGAGTATAGTTCTCTCAGACGGCGCTCATAAGCTGTCGGATTTTCTTCCGGCGGCGTTTTCACTTGATGAGAAGTGACATTTAAATGTATATGGGCAATTTATAGTTAAATTATCGGAGGAACAATGTTAAAAGATAAGATAGAAAAGCATCTCCTTGAGATACAAAAGCCCTCCCGCTACATCGGCGGCGAAGTGGGCAGTGTAATCAAGGATAAAAGCAAGGTGGACGTGCGGTTTGCGTTCTGCTTCCCGGACACTTACGACATCGGAATGTCCCACCTGGGCATGAAGATACTCTACTCCCTCACCAACGAGCGGGAGAACTACTGGTGCGAGCGCTGTTTCGCTCCGGGACTGGATTTTGAGGCGATAATGCGTGAAAATGACATTCCCCTCTACGCCCTGGAGAGCCTCGACCCTATCAAGGACTTCGACTTCATCGGCTTCACTATGCAGTATGAACTTTCGTACTCTACAGTGCTGAATATGCTCGACCTTGCCGGAATACCGATCTTCGCCAAGGACAGGACGAATGAACTGACGCAGATAGTCGTTGCCGGAGGTCCGTGCGTCTGTAACCCTGAGCCGCTGGCGGACTTCTTCGACTTGTTCATTCTGGGCGAGGGCGAGGAAGTGAACCTGGAACTTATGGACCTTTATTGGGAGATGAAGCAGCAGGGCGCTGACCGCATCTCATTCCTGCGCAGGGCGGCACAGATAGGCGGCGTGTACGTTCCGCAGTTCTATGAGTTCAGCTACAAGGAGGACGGCACAATCGCCAAAGTTACCCCGAAAGAGGGCGCACCGGCTATCGTCAAGAAGCGCATAATCAAAAATTTTGACCAGGTTTATTATCCGGAGAACTTTGTAGTTCCCTTTACTGAGATAGTTCACGACCGTGTGTCGGTGGAGGTTCTGCGTGGCTGTATCCGTGGCTGCCGGTTCTGTCAGGCAGGCTTTATTTACCGTCCGTTCCGTGAGAAGTCAACTGATACGATTTGTAAGGAAACTCGCTGTTTGTGCGAAAATACCGGCTACGACGAGGTTTCCCTTGCGTCACTCAGTACCAGCGACCACTTCGACATCGACAATATGCTGACCAAGCTTATTGAGTACACCGAGGGCGAGAGGGTCAACCTTTCCCTGCCGTCTTTGCGTGTGGACAACTTCTCCGAGGCGCTTCTGGAGAAGATAAAGAGAGTGCGTAAGTCCGGACTGACTTTCGCTGCTGAGGGCGGAACACAGCGCCTCCGTGACGTTATCAACAAGAACGTTTCCGAGGAGGAGATAATGAGTACCTGCCGTATTGCTTTCGAGGGCGGATATTCGGCGGTAAAGCTGTACTTCATGATGGGTCTGCCCACCGAAACTGACGAGGATATCGTAGGCATCGCAGAACTTGCCCAGCGCATCGTTGACCTGTTCTACAGCATCGAGAACCGTCCAAAGGGCAGGGGAGTGCAGGTCTCTGTAAGCTGTGCGACTTTCGTACCTAAGCCGTTTACTCCGTTCCAGTTCGAGCCTCAGGATACCCGTGAGGAGATCGAGCGGAAACAGAAACTTCTGCTGGATTCCGTAAAGACCAAGAAGATCAAGGTCAGCTACCACGACCCCAACGTCAGCCAGCTTGAAGTTATCCTGGCAAAGGGCGACAGACGGCTGTGTCAGGTCATTTATGCGGCATGGAAGAAGGGGTGCAAGTTCGATAGCTGGAGCGAACATTACCACTTCGACAAGTGGCTTGAAGCATTTGCGGAATGTGGCGTAGATCCGGCATTTTACGCAAACCGCCGCTTCGATTACGATGAGATACTTCCCTGGGATCACCTGGACTACTTCGTTACCAAGGACTTCCTTATCAGGGAGAACAAAACGGCGCACCAGTCGGTCACAACGCCCAACTGCCGCCTGAAATGCTCCGCCTGCGGAGTAAGCAAAGAGATGGGAGGTGCTTGCTTTGATAAGGGTAAGAGCTGTTTTTGAGAAAAAGGGCAGGGCGAAGTATATCTCTCATCTTGACCTGAACCGCTGTATGCTCAGAACTTTCCGCCGTTCACGGCTGCCTATATGGTACACCGAGGGCTTCAATCCCCACCCGTACTACTCTTTCGCACTGGCGCTTTCCCTGGGATTCGAGAGCAGCTGCGAGATAATGGACTTCAACATCACCGACGACAATATGTCTATGGAGGAGATACGTGACAGGCTAAATGCGGTAATGCCTGAGGGTATGCGTATAGTATCCGTCGCACCTCAGCGCCTGAAGATAACCGCTATCACGTCCGCACGCTACAGCTTTACGCTTGCTACTGAGGACGTTTCAGGACTTTTCGAGGCAGTAAAGAGTACTCTCGCCCAGCCGGAACTCCTCATCGAGAAGAAAACCAAGAAGGGCATCAAGACCGTTGACATTCGCCCGGATATGAAAGTCATCTCCTGCGAGGCAACGGATACCGGAGTTGACCTTGTAATGGACCTTCCAGCCGGAACACAGACCAATTATAACCCAACACTTTTCGTGGAAGTGCTGAAAAAATTCACCCAAATACCCTTTACTGCTGAGAAATTCTGCCGAACCGGAATTTTTTGCGAAAATAATGAAATTTTTTCTTGAAAAACACTTGCAATTTTCTGAAAAGTATGGTATGATAATAAAGCATTTGAAATCCGTCTGCTTTTCTCACACAGCAGATGAGGTTAATGCCGTAAGACATTAAGTCGGGCAGTCCGCTGCGCTGTTTATGCCGCATGGCTTGTGTTTATTATTTCTGCCGCCTGTTATGCTGAAGCAGGGACGCAGAGAGCGTATGAATGTCCGGAAATTTTTAGGAGGAATCACAATGGATGCACTGAAACTCATCAGCAACTCAAGCCTTAAGGAGAATGCTCCCGCTTTCTCAGTAGGTGACACTGTAAAGGTACACGTTAAGATCAAGGAAGGCGACAAGAGCCGTATCCAGGTTTTCGAGGGTACTGTTATCGCTAAGAAGCACGGCGGCATCAGCGAGACTTTCACAGTAAGACGTGTAGCTCACGGCTGCGGTATCGAGAGAGTATTCCCTCTCCACTCTCCTGTGGTTGACAAGGTAGAGGTAGTAAGATACGGTAAGGTTCGCAGAGCTAAGCTGTACTACCTCAGAGACAGAGTTGGTAAGGCTGCTAAGGTTAAGGAGCAGATCCGCTAAGTAAAGCGGTGCGTCGGAGGTCGGTCGGGTCAATCCCGGCTGACCCTGCGCTATTCCCAGGGGACGTTATGTCCCTTTTTTGCTATACCCACAAGGCAGGCTGAAAATATTGAAAGGGGCAAGAGAATGGACGAGAACGAAAAGGTAAATGTACCTGAAGATACTCAGGAGGAAGCTGCACCTGCTGCAAGTACAACTTCTGATAATAATGGGGAAGCAAAGGCTCGTACTTCAAAAGAACAGTTCTTATCTGATATTACTGAGATACTGGAGTCGGCTCTTATCACCATATTCGTTATTATAATGGTGTTCTGCTACATTCTGCACCCCGTAAATATAGTAGGTCACTCAATGGTGCCTACACTTAACACAAACTACGACCAGGATCAGAATAACTGCGACAGGATATTCATGACAACTATCTACGGCTCGCTGAAATACGGCGATATCGTTATTGTGAACAATGATAAGAATTACCTGCTCGACGACAGCGGTATTCCATACGTTCCGACAAGCATCTCTCCGCTGAACGAGTGCATTATCAAGCGTGTTATCGCAGTAGGCGGTCAGACCATCGACATAAAGGACGGTCAGGTCATCGTTGACGGAAATGTGCTTGATGAGCCTTATATAAATGAGGGTTCTTCAAACAATGACCTGGGCGCTTTCAGCGATCAGTATCCCATAACTATCCCGGAGGGCTACTACTTCGTAATGGGCGACAACCGTAACCACTCTACTGACAGCCGTGATTCAAAAGTTGGTCTGGTAAAGGAAGATCAGGTTTATGGAAAGGCTGTTGTAAGATATTCGCCTATCCAGGATTTCAAAATATTGCTGGACAGCTATAAGGGCTGAGATATGGAAGAAAAGATCGCATCAGAAAAGCAGGTAAAGGGAAACCTTATCAAAGAGATAATAAGCTACATAGAAACGCTTATCATTGTGTGCTTCTGCATGATGATGATTTTTACCTATGTTCTGCGGGTCATAACCGTTTACGGCGATTCTATGCAGAATACACTGCAATCCGGAGATCGTGTTGTAATAAGCCAGCTCTCCCGGAACTACAAGACCGGCGATATTATCGTGGCTGACGCAAAGAATGCTGTTACCTACGATAATGAGGGCAATCTTTCAGTGCGGGCAGGTCTTGGAATAACTATTATCAAGCGTGTGATCGCTTCCGGCGGACAGACGATCGATATCGACTTTAAGTCCGGAAAAGTCACTGTTGACGGAAATGTGCTAAGGGAGGACTACCTTACCCTTGGTATGACCCACCTTGACGAGGGCGCTTTCACCGGAAAGTACCCGGTGGTAGTTCCGGAAGGGTACGTCTTTGTAATGGGTGACCACCGGAGCGTGTCAAAGGACAGCCGCTCCCTGGACGTTGGTTTCGTCCCGGAGGAGTGTATCCGTGGCAAGGTCCTTCTGAGGTATCTGCCGCTGAAGAACTTTACCCTGCTTGAAGCCTGAACAGGAGGTATCTGTGGAAAATACCGAAATGAAGACCATACAGTGGTTTCCGGGACATATGGCGAAAACAAGACGTGCCATTACTGCCAACCTGAAACTGGTTGACGCAGTTGTGGAGCTTATTGATGCCAGAACTCCCATGAGCAGCCGGAATCCGGAGATCGATTCCCTGACTGCAAAGAAGCCCCGTATGATACTTATGAATAAGTGTGACCTGGCTGACGCTGACGCTATTAACGCCTGGGTCAGCTATTTTAAAAAGAATAACATTACTGCCCTTGCCGTTGACTGCAAGTCCGGAAAAGGCCTGAATAAGGTGCTGCCCACCCTGAAAGCCACCGTCCTCTCGGAACTTATGGAAAAGCGTGAGAGAAGTGGTATGGCAGGTGCGCCGGTACGCCTGATGATCCTGGGCATACCTAACGTGGGCAAAAGCTCGCTGATAAACCGCCTTGCCGGTTCTAAGCGTGCAAAGGTCGAGGACAGACCCGGCGTTACCCGCACAAAACAGTGGGTGAAGCTGAAGGATAATACCGAACTGCTGGATATGCCCGGTGTACTCTGGCCGAAGTTCGAGGATCAGCAGGCGGCTATGCGCCTTGCCTTCACAGGTGCTATCAGCGATGATATCCTTGACGTGGAGACACTGGCTATGAACCTGCTTTCATACCTGGCGGAGTCCTACCCCAAGTCACTTGCAGAGCGCTACAAGGTAGAGGCTGAGGAGGGCGATACAGGCTTTATGCTCCTGGAAAAAGTGGGCAGAAAGCGTGGTATGATGATATCCGGCGGCGAGATAAATACCGAGCGTGCGGCGATAACCGTCCTGGACGAGTTCCGCAGCGGCAAGCTGGGCAGGATAACTCTGGAAATGCCTCCGAAGGAGGGAGAGTAATGCCGAGAGTTACGCTCCACAAGGAGCTTTTCGACTTCGACAAGGAACTGCGTAAGGAGTATCCGGTGATATGCGGCGTTGACGAGGCTGGCAGAGGTCCGCTGGCAGGCGATGTTTTCGCAGCGGCAGTTATACTTGACGACGAGACTCTTATTGAGTACCTCAACGACAGCAAGAAAATTTCGGAGACAAGGCGTGAAAAGCTTTACGACGAAATTGTAGATAAAGCAAAGGACTACTGCGTTGCCACCGCTTCTGTGGAGGAGATCGACAGCATCAATATCCTGAACGCTACCATGCTTGCCATGAAGCGTGCAGTTGAAGGACTGGGATCATCCCCGGATATGGCGCTTATCGACGGCAACCGCTGCCCTGAACTGGAATGTGAGTCGCAGTCAGTGGTAAAGGGCGACGCTAAGAGCGCATCTATCGCAGCCGCTTCTATACTTGCTAAGGTAAGCCGTGACAGGTATATGCTCAAACTGGCTGAGGAGTATCCCGGATACGGTTTCGAGCAGCACAAGGGTTATGGCACTAAACTCCACTGCGATAAGCTGAAAGAACTTGGCGCATCGGCAGTTCACCGCAAGTCTTTCCTCAAAAAAATACTGGCGGACGACAATAATGGATAAGTCAGAAACAGGCAGACTTGGCGAGGATTTCGTCTGTATGCACCTTGCATCACAGGGCTATACCATTGCTGAGCGCAACTACCGCATAAGGGGCGGCGAGATCGACATTATCGCAATGAACGAGGAGTACCTTGTGTTCGTTGAGGTAAAGTCCCGCAAGCCCGGAAGTCTTGTCTCCGGCTTCGATGCCATTGACAAGCGGAAAAAGGGTCTTATCATCAAGACCGCAAGCGATTATTGCTGTAAGCACCCGAATCAATTGCAGCCACGGTTCGACATCGCACAGGTGACGATATCCGGCGCAAGGGTGCTTGGCATTGATTATATACAAAATGCCTTTGATACAACAGGCTATAACTATATTTTCTAAAAGGGTGATTCTATGTTTTACAACAGCACAAGAAACAGCAGCGTGAAGGTTACTTCCGCAGAGGCTATTACTCAGGGAATTTCCGCTGAGGGCGGACTTTTCGTACCTGAGGAGATACCTCAGCTTTCACAGGCTGACATCGAGGCTGTAGGCGCAATGAGCTATGCAGACCGTGCAGCATTCGTGTTCTCAAAGTACCTTACCGACTTCACCGATGCTGAGATACACTACTGCACAGACAATGCGTACTCCACAAAGAACTTCGAGACAGAGAGCATCGCAGAGATCGCTCACCTCTTTGAGGGTACTTATATGCTCGAACTCTGGCACGGCCCTACTTGTGCTTTCAAGGACATGGCTCTCCAGATACTTCCCTACTTCCTGACAACCTCCGCTAAGAAGATAAAGCTTGACAAGAAGATAGTTATCCTGGTAGCTACTTCCGGCGATACCGGAAAGGCTGCTCTGGAAGGCTTCAAGGACGTTGAGGGTACTTCCATACTGGTATTCTACCCTGAGGACGGCGTAAGCCCCATGCAGAAGCGCCAGATGAAGACTCAGGAAGGCTCAAACGTGGGAGTGTGTGCTATCAAGGGCAATTTCGACGACTGCCAGAACGGTGTTAAGGCTATTTTCACTGACAGCGACGTTAAGGCTTCTCTGGAGGCAAACGGCAAGATGTTCTCATCTGCTAACTCAATCAACTGGGGCAGACTCGTTCCCCAGATCGTTTATTACATCTCCGCTTATGCTGAACTTCTCAGAGACGGCGAGATCAAGGCAGGCGAGAAGATCAATATCGTAGTTCCTACCGGCAACTTCGGTAATATCCTTGCTGCTTACTATGCAAAGCACATGGGTATCCCTGTAAACAAGCTTATCTGCGCTTCCAATATAAACAACGTTCTCACTGATTTCATCAATACCGGTGTTTACGACAGAAACAGAAAGTTCTTCGCAACTGTTTCTCCTTCAATGGATATCCTCATTTCCAGCAACCTTGAGCGTCTGCTTTACCTGATGACAGGCAGAGATGATGCAGTTATCCGTGACTGGTTCGGAAAGCTTTCTTCTGAGGGCAAGTATGAGGTAACAGATGATGTGAAGGCTAAGCTTTCAGAGGAATTCTGGGGCGGCTTCTGCGACGATGAGGAGACTAAGGCTACTATCCACAGCATCTATGAGAAGTACTCCTACACCTGCGATACTCACACAGCAGTTGCAGTTAAGGTATACAACGACTACAAGGCACAGACAGGCGATACAACAAAGACCGTTATCGCTTCTACAGCTTCACCCTACAAGTTCAGCGCAGCCGTTCTGGAAGCAGTTTCCGGCGGTAAGAGCGACCTGGACGAGTACGCTATGATCGACAAGCTGGCTGAGCTTTCAAATATGCCCGTTCCCGCAGCACTTGCTGACCTGAAGACAAAGCCTGAGCGTTTCAGCGACGTTATCGAGAAGGCTGACCAGAAGGATTACGTCCTCAGAACTTTAGGGTTATGATAAAATGAGCCTGTTCGTTATCGGCGATCTGCACCTTAGTTTCTGCGACCCCTCAAAGACCATGAGCGTCTTTCCGGGGTGGGAGAACTATCAGGAGCGCATCGAAAAGAACTGGCTTGATGCCATAACGCAGGAGGACACAGTGGTTCTGGCAGGCGATATCACCTGGGGTATGAGCATGGAACAGGCTTTGCCGGATTTCCAGTTCATAAACGCTCTGCCCGGAAAGAAAATTATCCTCAAGGGCAACCACGACTACTGGTGGACGACCCTGCGTAAAATGACAGACTTCTTCACACAAAACGGACTTGATACTATAAGTATACTCCACAACAACCACTTCCCCTACGAAGGCTACGGTATCTGCGGCACAAGGGGCTGGGTGAATATGCCCGGAGAGGTTCAGGAGGAAAAAGTCCTGCGCAGAGAGGTACAGCGCCTGGAAACTTCCATAAAGTCCGCAGTCGATGCAGGGCTTGAACCCATAGTTTTCATGCACTATCCGCCTATCTTCGCTTCAAATTTCAACTACGACATTCTCGAAGTGCTTTACCGCTACAAGATCAAGGACTGCTACTATGGTCATATCCACGGCAGGTCAGCCCACGCACTTTGCGTAACGAATACCTACGACGACATAAATTTCCACCTCATTGCCGGTGATTATATACAATTTATTCCGGAAAAGGTTTTGTAATTTGTGAAATATGTAGAAGTCGGAAAATATTGTAGAAATTATCTTCAGAATGTGGTATAATATTCCAAGTATGTAGTACGTTCCTCCATTAATGCGTTTATGGCGGGGGAAGGTATGTACCGGGTCTGGCAGGTATATCCTGCGTAAAGACTTAATATATTAATGGAGGAAAATCATGAGTTTAAAATCTTCAACTAAAACAGACGTAAACACAACCGAACTGCTTCTGACAATCGACGGCACAGCTTTTGCTGAGGCTTGCGAGAAGGAGTTCCAGCGCCAGAAGAAAAATATCCAGATCAAGGGCTTCAGAAAGGGCAAGGCTCCCAGAGGTCTTATCGAGAAGGAGTTCGGCGAGGGCGTTTTCTACGAGGGTGCTATCAATTCACTTCTCGGACCTGAGCTTGACGCTGCTATCAGAGAGACTGGTCTTGACCTGGTTGACACTCCCAGTGTTGAGGTTCTCTCTGTTGATAAGGAAAATGGTGTAGAGATCAAGGCTACCTGCGTTACAAAGCCTGAAATCGAGATCACTGACTATAAGGGCATCAAGGCTGCTAAGAAGGTAGCTGAGATCACTGATGAGGATATCGAGAAGCAGATCGAGATCATCAGAAAGAAGAACGCAAGAATGGTTTCTATCGAGGACAGACCCGCTCAGATGGACGATGAAGTTATCATCGACTTCGAGGGCTTCTTCGGCGACGAGGCATTTGAAGGCGGCAAGGGCGAGGATCACCCCCTGCGTCTTGGCAGCGGTCAGTTTATCCCCGGTTTCGAGGATCAGATCGTAGGTCACAGCATCGGCGAGGAGTTCGACGTTAACGTTAAGTTCCCTGAGGACTACCAGATGGAGGACTACGCTGGTAAGGACGCTACTTTCAAGTGCAAGCTGAAGGCTATCAACTTCGAGGAACTCCCTGAGATCGACGACGACCTTATCAAGGACGCTACAGAGTTCGATTCAGTTGACGAGTACAAGGCTGACATCAGAACAAAGCTGGAAGAAGCTGCTGTTAAGCAGGCTGACGCTGCTTTCGAGAACGCTGTTATCGAGCAGCTCATCGCTAAGGTTGACGCTCCTATCCCTAACTGTATGTTCGAGCAGAGAATCGACGTTCTCATGAGAAACTTCGAGCAGCAGCTCCAGAGCCAGGGCATGAGCCTGAAGCTGTACTACCAGTACACTGGTATGAACGAGGACGCTTTCAGAGATACTTACCGTGACAGAGCAGAGTCTGAAGTTAAGCTGAGACTGGCTCTTGAGAAGATCGCTGAGATCGAGAACCTCGACGTTACTGAGGACGAGCTGAACAACAGCCTGTCCGAGATCGCTGCTGCAAACAACATGGACGTTGCTACAGTAAGAAGATTTATCCCCATCGAGGACTACAAGACTGATATGAAGGTTCAGAAGGCTATTGACCTCGTAAAGGAGAACGCTGTAGTTGATAACACAGAGGCTCCTGCTGAGGACGCTGAGTAATTAAGCACTACCGAAATACATAGCTCCGCTGCAAATTAGCGGCGGAGCTAATTATATTAAATATAAATACAAATGAAAGGACGATGGACTATGAGCTTTATACCATATGTTGTTGAACAGACAAGCAGAGGAGAGCGTTCATACGATATTTTCTCCAGACTGCTGAATGACAGGATAATCATGCTTTCCGACCAGGTAAACGATACAACTGCAAGCCTGGTAGTGGCTCAGCTGCTTTTCCTTGAGAGCCAGGATACCGAGAAGGACATTTCCCTCTACATCAACAGCCCCGGAGGTTCTATAACTGCGGGTATGGCAATATACGATACTATGCAGTACATCAAGTGCGATGTTTCTACAATTTGTATAGGTATGGCGGCTTCAATGGGCGCATTCCTGCTGGCTGCCGGCGCAAAGGGCAAGCGTTTTGCACTTCCCAACAGCGAGATCATGATCCATCAGCCTCTTATCTCCGGCGGTCTGGGCGGTCAGTGTACTGATATCAAGATCCACTCCGACCACCTGTTGAGAACACGTCAGAAGATGAATGAACTGCTGGCTCAGAATACAGGCAAGTCAATTGAACAGATCACCATTGATACAGAGCGTGATAACTTCATGTACGCTCAGGAAGCAATGGAGTACGGACTTATTGATAAAGTGATCGAAAAGAGGTAATTTGTCCATGGCAGAATTCAAATCATGCAGTTTTTGCGGTAAGGGCGAGAACAGAGTACACAGTATGTTCTCCGCCGGAAGTGCTAATATTTGCGATGAATGTGTTTGCTACTGCTACGAAATGATCTTCGGTCCAGGTGTTGCGAAGGCTCACCGTAAGGCTGCAAAGAATGATAAGGACAATAACTTTTCCTCAATGAAGCTGCTGAAACCAGTTGAGATAAAGCAGTTCCTTGATGACTACGTTATCGGTCAGGACGATGCAAAGATCTCACTGGCTGTAGCTGTATATAACCACTACAAGCGCATTATGAGCCAGAACGAGAATGAGATACAGCAGTCAGACGGAGTTGAACTGCAAAAGAGCAACGTGCTTCTGCTTGGCCCTACCGGTGTGGGAAAGACTTTCCTTGCCCAGACTCTTGCTAAGCTTCTGAATGTTCCTTTTGCTATCGCTGATGCTACCACTATCACTGAGGCTGGCTACGTTGGCGACGACGTTGAGAACGTGCTGCTCAGGCTCATACAGGCTGCCGATTTTGATATCAAAGCGGCAGAGCGTGGAATCATCTACATCGACGAGATCGACAAGATCGCAAGAAAGTCCGAGAATACTTCCCTGACCTGTGACGTTAGCGGCGAGGGTGTTCAGCAGGCACTTCTGAAGATCATTGAGGGTACTGTTTCCAACGTTCCTCCCCAGGGCGGAAGAAAGCACCCAAATCAGGAAACTATCCAGATCGATACAAAGAATATCCTGTTCATATGCGGCGGTGCGTTCGACGGTCTGGAGCGCCAGATCCAGAAGCGTATCGGCAAAGCGCCTATCGGCTTCGGCGGCGAGATAAAGTCCCACCAGGAGGAGCGCCACAATATCTTCAAGAAGGTCGTACCGAAGGATCTTGTAAAATTCGGTATGGTGCCTGAATTTGTGGGCAGACTTCCGGTAATAACCGTGCTGGAAGAACTGGACGAGAACTCTCTGGTAAGAATACTTACCGAGCCGAGAAATGCCCTTATCAAGCAGTACAAGAAGCTTTTCGAGTACGACGATATCGAGCTTGAGATCGAGGACGATGCACTTATCGAGATCGCTAAGAAGGCTATCGCTCAGAAAACAGGTGCAAGAGGACTCCGCTCAATTCTTGAGGGTATCCTGAAAAATACTATGTACGTTGTTCCCTCAGACGGCAGTATCGCTAAGGTAACCGTCACCAAGGACAGCGTAGTAAACGGAACTCAGCCTATTCTCATGAACAGGCGCAACAAGATCGTTGAGCTTCCTATGGAGGCTTCGTAAGCCACGGATTTCTGTCCGGTCTGGCTTAGCAGGAACGGGTGCTTTTCTGGGGGAAACCCTTTTGAAAAAGGGTTGTCCCCCAAGCCCCCTTCCTAAAACTTCCAGATTAAAAATTTACCCCTGATATGGCGTATCACATCTGCTGGTTGTGGCAAGTGTAAGTACGCCATATCAGGGATAAATTTTTTTAAGCTAAAAGTCTTGGGAAAGGGGGTCTGGGGGGAGAACCTTTCTTCAGAAAGGTTTCCTCCCAGGAAAGCCGCCGTTTCCGCTAAGTCAGCCTGAACAGAAAGCCAGGGGCGTATCAGCAGCCGCAGCCGCAGTTGTTGTTGCCGCAGTCGTTATTGCCGCAGCCGCAGCCAGAGAACAGGAAAATGAACAGGATCACCAGAAGGATAAGGCACCAGCAGTTGTTACCATCGAAGCAAGAATTACACATAAGAGAACATCTCCTTGAATTGTATTTGAATCGCTTTGTCTGCGTTTCATAGTACATTATATGACAGCGCCGGAATTGTGTTACAAAAAATCAGGATTCGACTGATATCGCACGGGACAAGTGGCATAATATAGTAGTACGAAAAGGAGGAGAGAATGATGTTTAGCAGCGATAAATTCACAAGGAGTTCTCTGCGGATAATTGAGGGTGCAGTAAGTGCGGCATCTGAACTGGGGCATACCTATATAGGCAGCGAGCATCTGGTTCTGGCAATGGCTGGTGATGGCATGACCGGGGCAGCGGAGATACTCATAGAGAACGGCGTTTCTTACGATGATCTGCGCCGGGAGATAATAACTCTGGTAGGACAGGGCAGTCCTGTGACCCTGAACCGGCGATATTTCACAACGGCAGTAAGGCGTATGCTGGACAGCGCTGTTTTACTGGCGGTCAGCGGCAAGAAAAAGCAAGCAACTCCGGAGCATATCCTTACGGCTGTAATAAAGGAATCGGCTTGCAGTGCCATAACAGTTATACGCAAGGCAGGCGGAGACCTGACCGGGATATGTGCGGCTCTGGAAAAGTACTCTCCAGACGCAGTTCACGGGGATATATACGATGCAGTGAAGCCGAAGATATCGCATCTTCCGAATCTGTTCCGCTTTGGTAAGAATCTTACGGATATGGCGCTTGTGCGAAAGCATGACACGCTTATCGGGCGCATCAAAGAGGTTGAGCGTGTGATGCAGGTGTTATCCCGGAGGACGAAAAATAACCCCTGTCTGATCGGAGAAGCCGGGGTGGGAAAAACTGCAATAGTGGAAGGCGTTGCGGAACTTTTCGTGCGAAACCTCGTTCCCGACCAGTTAAAGAACAAGTTCATTTTCTCCCTTGATATGACTCAGCTTCTTGCCGGGGCGAAGTACCGTGGCGATTTCGAGGAGCGTGTGAAATCCTGTCTTGATGAGGCTGCAAGTGCCGGGAATATAATCCTTTTCATCGACGAGATACACACAATGGTGGGCGCAGGTGCGGCGGAGGGAGCGATAGATGCGGCGAATATTATGAAACCTCAGCTTGCCCGTGGAGAGGTACAGGTAATAGGTGCGACCACCTTTGAGGAATACCGTCGGAGCATAGAGAAAGACTCCGCACTGGAGCGCCGTTTTCAGCCAATACAGGTCACTGAGCCTTCCAATGAGGACTGTGTGAGCATGATAAAGGGAGTTCGCAGCCGTTACGAAAATTACCATGATGTAAAGATAAGTGACGAAGCGGTGCAGCTTGCGGTCAGTCTGTCCACACGGTATATCAGCGAGCGATTTTTGCCGGACAAGGCGTTCGATGTTCTGGACGAAGCCTGTGCCTGTGCCAGAATACGGAGCAATTCCGGTTTTTTCCGCAGCGAAACCGATTATATCCCCATGACCGATACGCCGTTGACTGCCGGGTGTGTTGCGAGAAAGTCCCGTGGAAATGCTGAGGTAACTGAGGAAGATATCCGCCGGGTCATTGCAATGAAAACCGGTATCCCTGTCCGCAGCATAACAGCAGATGATTCCCCGGAACTGGCACTTCTGGAAAAGCAGTTGACTGAGAGAGTGATAGGGCATAGTTATGCTGTGAAAAAGGTTACGAATGCGGTATGCCGGGCACGTTCCGGTCTGCACAGTCACGACCGTCCGGCAGCATCGTTTCTGTTTGCAGGTCCTACTGGAGTTGGCAAGACCGAACTTGCAAAAGCCCTTGCAGAAAACCTTTTTCACTCGGAGAAGAACATGATAAGGCTTGATATGTCGGAGTATATGGAAAAAAACTCCGTTTCCCGGCTTATCGGAGCGCCTCCGGGATATGTGGGCTATGACGAGCAGGCAAGCGGACTTTGCGACAAGATCCGCAGAAGCCCGTATTCGCTGGTGCTTTTCGATGAGATCGAGAAAGCTGATCCTGAGGTTCTGAACCTGCTTTTACAGATACTTGATGAAGGTATGCTGACGGACTCTACAGGGCGGAAGGTCAGCTTTGCAAATACTATTATAATAATGACCACTAATGTAGGCGCAAAGGCAATGAGCAGTCAGCCGGCGCTGGGCTTTGGTGCAGCGGTGCAGGAGAGCGAGGAAAAGGTGCTGGGGCAGGTGAGGGAGCATTTCACGCCGGAGTTTGTTGGACGCATCGACGAGGTGATAGTTTTCCGCAGCCTTGAGCGAGATGATCTGCGTGGTATAAGCCGAAAAGCCCTTGAAAATCTGCGTTTTCGGGCAAAGGGTCTTGGGATAGATTTCTGCTACACCGACCAGGTCGTTGAAGCGATAGCCGCAGCCCGTGGAACTGAAAAGTACGGCGCTCGTCCAATAAACCGACGAGTCACCGACCTTATCGAGAACGAACTTGCCCGGCTGATAATCACGTCAGCGGTTAGCAGGGGAGATAAGGTGAGCGCAGATATGTCCGGCGAAAGTATACGTCTTACCAAGGGGATAGCAGTAGCACAATAAGAAACGCCTGTGCAGCAGAAAAAGGAGTGCTGCACAGGCGTTTTTCAGTTTTATCGTATCGAATATCATTAAGGCAACACCACAATCTCTGTGCGGTGTTGCCTTAAAGAAGGAAATTATTTTACATTCTGTTGTACAATGATAATACTATATGATTACTGATGTGCATTAATATAGTTCCAATCAACAAAATTAAGTTAAAATAAAAAAATAATATGATTAGAGTTGACAATTCCTTGCAAAGGTGGTATAATAATAAAGTCGAATGACGGAGAACATGTCAGAGACAAGAAAATATATCGCGGTGTGGAGCAGCTAGGTAGCTCGTCGGGCTCATAACCCGAAGGTCGTTGGTTCAAATCCAGCCGCCGCAACCAGAATTTTGGGACTATGTTGCAAACGTAGTCCCTTTTACTTTTGCCTGAATACAGGTGTTTATAGAACATAAGTAACTGCTTGCAGGACTGATTTATCATTATTTTGCAAGCGGTTATATTTTTAGATTACCACATGAAAATGTGAAATGTACACCAAATGTACCTTAATTCAAATATATAACATATTTGAATGTAGAAAAATTCTTGCAATGTAGGTGTGAATGAGCTATAATAAATATAGAAAAAGGCAGCTCCCGTAGGAACTGCCCGGATATTTAATCCTTTTTTTCTTCAAAGTCAACAACGTCAATTATATCTGACTCCTGATCTTGAGTGGAAGACGGAGTTGTACTGTCATTTCTCAAATGGATCCGTATATGTTCTGATACATCGATCGAGACCTTAGAACTATCATCTGCTCTGTTCAGGGCAGCTTTAGCGGCGGCAGCACTGCGAACAGCATCGTTCTTTTCTTTTTCTGAGCGAGTGGGTATCCTGTCGAAGACAGAGTAAAGATCCATGAGGTTCACCGTTTCCGGTACATATACATCTACAATTCTTCTGTTGTCGATGTGCATACATGGACCTGTAACTCCGTCAAAGTAGTCAACTGTTCCGTAGTTAGCCGGAGACTGATTTTGAACATATATGGTTGGGGATATGTTTGCTGTGTTGAACGGTGTCAAAGGTCGTAATTCACTTTTCTGTGACCATGCGTTCCTCAAATCTAATGTATGTGGTACGGGCATCTGGCTTAGTCTGTAGTAATCACGATATGTTTCTGACACCCCAGCAAAAAAGCGATTATATCCATCTACCGGAGTATCAGGGTTATAGCTTGTTGTTTTGGGAACTTCAAGACAGTAAGCCATACTTTCGTTTTCAACAGCGTCATAGAAGTTGAAAGCTATATCCTCCGCAATCTCGTCATATGCTTCAAGGAAGTCATATCCATTAGAGAAGGAATACTCCCTATTATCGAGCATCTTTTCGGTTGGAGACTTTATTATATCGAATCCGTACTTTGAGAAGACACGATTGCAGTGCAGTTTGAACTTATTCAGTTGACTTATGCTTTGAGAAAACTTTCTTGAGTCCTTCAAAGAGACTGAGTTGATAACCAGATGAATATGCCGCTTTCCTGTATCGAAATGCACTGTAACATTGCATTGAAATCCGAGAGAGTAATAATGCTTTCCAATCTCCTTTGCCATTTCCATAAACTCCTCATCCGTAATGGGGTTACCAACCGGGGTAGGAGAAGCCGCAATGTGAGTGTACTGTCTTCCGTCAGTTTTTCCGGTTATCTTTTTAAGTGAGATCATCTCAGCATATGGATTGTCGGTAATGCAGCCAAAGGTAAACGAAAAATTCGTGTTCCTTATTTTTGTGGAATCGTTGCAGTAATCTATAATTTCCTTGAAATTATCAAGTGTTTTGTTATCGCCCTGCCTTGCTAAAACAAATGACATAGCTCACTCCTCCTCACTATCAGATTTTATTGCGGTGAGCTGCTCGGTAACTTCTACAAATGCAGTCATAATTCTTTTCAGAATGTCGATTATCTCGATGCCTTTTTCGTCAGAAATCTGTCCGTTCCGCAGCGCACCGGTGATTTTATCATTTATCTCGATAAGATTTTTAGGAATGTAGCCTCCTTTGTCAAGAAAGATTACCTTTCCCTCCTCGGTGCCGATAGTCCTGAGATACTTACTGGTAGTCATACCGGCTTTTGCTGCGTTACGCTCTATAGCTTCCTTTTCCGTGGAGGATACCTTTAATTGAATATTGTATGTCCTTTTCATTTAAAAAACTCCTTTACAAATTATCATTACTTTTCGGAATAATACTACATATTTCATTATATAGTAATCGTAATTACCAAGCTATCTCTTGGCATATAACCAATAAAGGAGTTATGATTCTTTCGCAGGAATTTGCATTGGTGTGTTGTTATCATTGACCGATAACTGTAATAAGTGCCGGGGCGTGCTGCCACAGTACGCAGCAGCACAAAGTGAACCGACACTGGAGTTATCAGTAGGATAATAAGTTCGTATACTAACTTAATTATCATTCTGGACCTCCCGTTCCCTTGATTTTATAAATCTGATACCATTGAATCCGTTTACACGTTTTCCGTTGCTGTAGACTTTGGTATAGCTTACAGCAGTGGTATAGTTTCTCACCTGTTCAAGGAAGGTATTTCTGCCAAGTGAAGTAATTGCATTGATACGGCAATACTCATTGTAGGCAGCGAAAAGCTTTTCAGATGAAACTGAACCGTTTTCGTCAAGTACAGTCTCGTCCGCAAGGAAATCCTGAGTTGAGTGTATCTGTAGCCGCTGATGACGAATGTATTCCTTGGAGTCCTCGGACATACAGAAGTCATATTTTGACTCGATAAGGTCTTTTAGTGTGTCGAGAGCGAGGGAGAATATTATATCCTTTTCAGATTTGAGTTTATCCTCCAGCTCAGGGTCAAGCTGCTCCTCAGGTATCTCACGGGTGAACCTTATAACTACCAGCCTATCAATAACAGCATCATCAGGGTGAGCGAAACAAAGGGGCCAGTTGCTTGCAAAGATAAATTTCAGGGTAGGAGTATAGTGGATATACCTTTGATATACCTCTCTGCCTACTGTTTCTTCACAAGAGATCAGCGATTTGAAGCCCTCTTCGTCCTTCATGGGTCTGTTACTGTTGTCCCTGCTGATATTGATTCTTTTACCGTTGTAATGCCAGCGAGACTTCTCGCTTCCCATTATATGGAACGGTTGGTGTGATATCAGATCAGCATCGAAAATTGACTCTAACAGGTTCAGCAAAGTTGATTTACCTGTTCTTCCTTTCCCGAGGAGTAGAAACGCTTTGCGCCCTTTTGTCAGTGAACTTATGCAGTATCCGAGAATACGCATCAGACAGTTGTAGTTATCTACGCCTACACTTGTTTCAACAAAGTGCTTGAAATGTGGAGCATCACTGATTTTTGCACCCGTAATGTAGTTGAAACCGCATATGTAATCAAAATTGAAACTCTCTCTTGAATGGATAAGCTGTTTGTGAAGTATGTCATAGATTCCATTTCCAACATTTACGAAAAGCTGACCGTCCTTAAATCCCTGCTCCAGATCAATTTGAAGCTGAGGCAGGTAGCGTAGTCTTTCAATAGCGTCTTTCAGTAAAGAGTCAGGTATCTTGATTGAATCGCTGTCCTTTAGCAGAAAGCGTATTACGGTAACAGCGACATCTTCAGTGATCCTAATATTGTAAGTCACCATATTCAATACTGGTTCAAGCTCATAAAACAAGAGGAGTTTGAGAGCCAACAGAGTATTACATATCTCAAAAAACGCCTGTTTCATGTTAATGATAGCTATCTTCTCGATACTTTTGGTTCTTTCAGAAACCGATAGTAAGTTCATAACAAATCCTTTCTGCGTGGGGCTTTCGCCCCACACTATCATTTTTTCTGTCCATTTGTCCGCTTTTTTTCAAAACATTATTCCCGTCAGCGGATTTCATGTGCTTCCAGTTCATTGTGGATATCTGAAAGCGTGTAGTGGCAGTAACGGGATAACGTAAAGCCTGAATCCGAGTGCCCGCAGTAAAGAGAAACGAGTTTTGGAGAACAACCTTGTTGTATCAAGTGTGAACAACGGCTGTGGCGAAGCGTATGTTGAGTGGTTGTTCTCGGAAGTCCGGCAGTCGCAACTATTTTGTTGAAGTAGTTTCTGAAGCTGCTCGGTTCAACTGCATTGCCTATCTCATTACATACCAGAAACGGGTTCTCATTGAACAGTCCGCAGCAATTTACTGCCTTTTCTTTCAAGTGATCGATATGAGCCTGAATACGCTCTGCTGTCTTCTTTGAAAGCGGTATCTTACGGCGGGAGTTGTCCGTTTTGAGGTCTGTAAGTATCAGATGCGACTTAGGTTCTCCGGATTTAGCATTGAAGTTTTTGACACGGCGCAGACTGTGCTTTATATCAAGATACGGTATTCCGTCCTCGAAGCACAGACAATCAGCACGCAGTCCTAAACATTCGCCGCTGCGTACACCCGTTATTGCGAGTATGTACACTCCGATAGCCCATTCACCCTCGGCGGCATCGATTAGCCTTTGAACCTCGTTAATGCTGAGAATCGGTTTTTCAACATTATGCAGTCTCGGCAGATTCACGAATCTCGACGAATCGTTGTTTATCAGCCCATTTGCTATAGCTGTTTTCATGGCTGCGGAAATGAAGTTGAAGATATTGCGAACCGTCTTTGCAGATAAGCCGCCTGCTCCTCCACTGCGTCCCTCTGTGTAGAGATAATTCGATAGATTTTGGAAATCATCGGCTCTCAATTTGGCTACGGGGATCTCTGCGATATGGTGTTGTGCTATCTTAGAGCAATAGCCTTCGTAATTCTGTCTTGTAGCAGGACGAATATCCGCTGTATATGACGAGAGGTAGCGTTTGAGAAGCTCCATAAAGGTCATCTTAGGTGCGAATATATTGATACCGTTCTGTATGTCTGTCCGAATTTGTTGAAGCTTTGCGGAGACCTCTTTCTTAGTCTTCCCATAGACATACTTGCTTCTGCCGTTGTGACAGAGCTTCCCACGATAACCGTTACGGAACTTGGTGATGCTTCCCTCGCCGTTAGCCCGGCGTGTACTCATTATCCGTCACCACCTATCCAATGAATAGGACAGTAAGCATGACGAAAGAATGTCATGATCATCACCTCTTTTCATTATTCAGTTTTCAAGTTTCTATTGCAGGAAACCTGTGTGTGAAGCCATTCTTCCAGTTCTTTTGTCGGGATAAGGATCTTGCGCCCGACACGAACTGAGGGAATAGCATTGTCTCGAAGCAATTGATACAGCTTCGATTTACTGATGTTCAGCATAAAAGCAGCTTCATCAGTCGTCATGCATAACTTGGAAGTGGTTTCCACCCAAATCACCACCTTTCGGAAGTTTTTTGGTTCGGAGCTCCGTTCCATGATTATATTATATCTCAGGTAAGCATGAGTATAAATTCCGGAACATCTAAAAAATGCTAATTTAAAAGATTTGTAATTTAACAAAAGGAGGGCGCAGATGTTACCACGCAGAATGATATTTGTCGACTTGATTAAAGGTATTTTTAACTCAGGCAATGTTAGATTCATTGATAATAAATCATGTATTGCTACCGATGGTACTCAAGTTAGTGACGCAGAGTACAATATTTATGCAAGACAAAAATTCACGGATCTTTTGGTTGAAGCATATATAAATAGAATGAAAATTGTTAAAAGTTCTAATTCAAAGCCTGGAAATGAATATAAGATCAGTTATGAGCACCTCATAAGCAACACGATCATTTATTTTAGTAATCTTGGGTATGATATGGATGAAAAACAGTTAAAAATAATTGGCGAAAATGTTCTTGGAAAGTTTTTTTGTTATGCGATAACTGAGAAAATACTGCCTTTTGTTTTTGACGGTAATGATCCGGATAAAAATGCTGAGTCAGATTTCAAACAGGTTAAATGGGAATTAACCACCTATTTCAATGGATTTGATCTTGGATATATTGTCCACAATCATGCCAAAAATAATGATGTTGAAACGGTTATGGATTCTATGTATAAAAAGAAAGATAAGGATCTATATGCCGTTCCGATAGATAGATCGAAAATTGAATATGAAATAATACTTCCTTTTTCAGAAGTTAAAATTAGTATCGGTATTCAGCCAGATGAAAGTGAACGATTTACTCTCGAAAGAATAATAGGTAATTATCAGAAATACCCGTTTGCAGATGATGAGCCTTTTCTTGATCCGTTTGCAGGGCAGGTAGAAGAATTTGTAGCTAATAATCCAAAATATACTGAGGAATCATGCTTTCCGTTATCTGATGTGGTTATACCTACGCAATATTTCATCCCGAGGTACTTTTACTATATAACTTGTATCAATCAGGAAATAATTGATAGGTATAATGGAGAAGAAAAGCGTAAATTAGGCAAACCGTTGGTTCTTACTGATGGCAGCCTGCGTTTTCCAACTGAAGATGATGTGAATAGGGAATTCGAGAGGGTAAAATTAGATCATGAAAATCTGAATACTCTGCTTACGAAGCGTGCTGCAAAGGACTTCCGTGAAAAATATCATGACGATGTATCTGAGTATTACCACCATGTCATGGTATATATTGAGGATATGATAAGACGTATCGCAACGATTGATTATAGCTATGCTATACGTAGGGACAGCGATGTTGATGCGTGTCAGAAATTTGCGAGACACTTTAATATCGATTATGTGAAAATGATTGAATTCATAGAAGACGATGATTGTGTTAAGAAATGCTATGAGCTGATAGAGGAAGCTGTATATGAATTTACAAAAAAACTCAACTCAGTAATTAACCCATTTGCAATTCTTAAACTTCAGGATGAGTTTAAAAAGTTTCTCCCTCATAAAGTTGAAGCACACTATAATAAAATAGGGGAGTATATTGAGTCTGGAAAGCTGATTAACGCACTCAGGTTAAAAGCTAAAATATTATCTGATAATCCTGACGCAGATCTGAAAATTGAGATGCCGGTTAGAGATGAAAATGGACATATTACCATTAGTGAGACTTTCAGAATTATGGGAGAATATGAAAAAACAGGCAATATTTATATGGAAATATATAACATATTAAAACAATACCATGATAGTTTTAAAAAGTAATATTAGAAAAAACAGCTCGCCCCATAATGGGGTGAAAGCTGTTTATGATATATTAAAGAAAGTTCTGCATTCCAGATATTTCTGCAATTTTCAGCCGCTCAGTGACATGAGCATAAGTGTCAAGAGTGAATCCTACGCTTGAATGTCCTAATATCTTTGAGAGCGTTTTTACTGACATTCCCGATTCCAAAGCACGGGTAGCAAACGTGTGGCGAAGTCCGTGTACGTTAATGACACGGATCCCGTTTTTTACTAATATCTTCTTGAAGTCACGTTGCAGGCAGCGGGGATCAACAGGTGTCCCTACTGTTGAAGTGAACACAAATCCGTTGTCGGGAAAGCCATTTTCCGCTCGGATAATCGCCTGCTCCTCTTTGTATTCAGCAAGGTGTTTCGCTATGTCCGGGAGCAGGGGAATGGTTCGGATTGAGTGTTTTGTTTTGGGCTCATTGATGACAAGCAGCGTTCTTGTTGGTGATGACTTATCCTTGTTCTGAATACGGTTAAGCGTCTGGACGATGTTAATATAGCTCTGTCCTTGCAGGTCGATATGAACATTATCCCACGTCAGTCCAAGAAGCTCACCCTGTCTGATACCTGTGTACAGCGCAATGAGGATAGGCATTTCCAATCTGTGCCCCTTGATAGCGGCTTGCAGCTGCTTTTGCTCATCGACAGTAAAGTATCGCATTTCAACTTTCTGCCGTTTGGGAAGAACGGTTGATTCTGTTGGATTTTTTGCTATCATTTCGAGGAATACTGCCTGATTAAGAGCTTTGTGCAGAAAATTATGCAGGTTGCGGAGAGTCTTTGGACTAAGCCCTCCTTTTCCACTGACCTTGCCGTTTTTAGCTTTTTCATTATAGAACTGCTGTATGACCATAGGACTAAGATCGCATAGCTTATACCCGCCTATTGTGTCCTTAATGTGCTGGTGAGTGTATGTCTCATAGTTTATTTTGGTTGTCATTCTTATGTCATTACAGTACTCGTTAAGCCATGTACACAGCCATTCGTACAATGTCATTTTGCAAGGCTCGATATAGCTGTTAGTTCGCAGTTGTATGAGTATTTCGTTCATTTTATCTGTAGCTTCCTTGCGTGTACGTCCGTATACGCATTTTTTCTTATACTTGCCGTCAGAGCTGGGCAGGGACACTACACCTCTCCAGTGTCCCTGCTTATCCTTATATACGCAGCCCTCATTATTTCCTCTGCGTGTTCCCATTAATATATTCCTCCATAAGATTCGGTGTACAAACCTTTGTCGTCCTCATACTTTATTTCATTAAGCGCCTCCTGGAGCAGGTCATGGTCATTAAGCATCTCCTCGATCTCGTCGCAGGTGTAGCCATAATCCAGCAGAAGTTCGACCTCAGATGTATCAACGCCGTAACAGCCGCAGTAGGTCAGGAGAAGTTCTTCATGCAGGCTGTAGAATGGTGTGTCCTCGGTATCATACCATGCGCCGTATTTGGGGCGGTACAGTGTAGGTTCAAACTCTGAACGTTCGATAATTCCGCACCTGTCAACTCGCAGTATATCGCCCTCGGCAGTTTCGATTCGCTCATACGCAAACTTATGCAGTCCCACACGCTTCAATGCATTGTTCATGATGCTTTCTGTGGAAGAGTAGACATACAGTCCAAGTGCCGGGAAGTTCAGCAGACACATGGGATTACTGCCCTTAATAATATACAGGTTATTATTCTGGTCAAGGACGGTGAATGTGAAATTACCCTGAACGGTTTCCGCCATGCTTTTGAGAGAATCGAAGTCCAGACTACCTTGCTGTTCGATAAGCTGAACGGCAATATAGCTGTCAGTTTCAATGTGAGTATCGGGAAGATTTTTCTCCTTTCGCAGTTCCCTGTCATTCCAGAGAACTCCGTTATGAGCAAATGCGAAAGAATTATCCCCGGCATGACCGGGGAAAGGGTGATTGTTGTAATTGTGCTTCTTATCGCCCTGAGTAGCCATTCTGGTGTGACCCATGACGGCAGCGGTTTTCTCAGGAATGGTGAAGTGAATCCTGTGAGCAGGCTTGGGACGCTTGAAAATCTCTACATCATTGCCACTAACATAGCTGATACCGGCGGCATCTGTACCACGTTCCTCTGCGGCATGGGCAAGCGCCTGAGTTAGCTTCTTCTTGAACCTGTCGGGCACTATGCCCTGATAATCCAACCAACCGAATAAACTGCACATAAGTAATCCTCCTTATTTAAGATAGCGGAGAACCTCATCGGGATTCTCCAATTTGTCGATGTCTTTTATAATTTTGCTGACCTTGTTTGCAAGGTGAGTTGCGGCGAGAACTGTGACCAGACGCAGGATCACCTGTGCATCGCTGTGAGTGACAGAAGGGAGCGGCAGCTTGGGGATCTTTTCGATGATCTCTAATTTTTTCATGTTACATTTCCTCCGTAGTTTCGATATTTTCGTTGATGTAGAGACTTCGTTCTTTGAGGTAGGTAATGAGCTCCGGCTCAGTGATATTGCTGACAAACTCGCTCCATGACAGTTTGTGAAGTTCCTCCTCGCTGAAATTCAGGGCGGTGTTGATGATAGCGTTTACCAGTTCCAGAGTAGCCAGAAAAGTGTTGATTTTGAGAGTGCCACGGAACATTCTGAACTCGATAGTTGAGTAGTTCATCAGGTTCACAGCCGCATAACGTCCGTTATTTCCCTTTTTAGCCTTATCCAGAATCGCCCTTGCTGAGTTTTCATATCCATATCTGCTTGCCCAGCGGTTCATGGCATATTCCGAGCGGCGAGAGAATTTCAGCAGTTCATTCCAGTGATGCTCCACAAAGTACAGGATTTTGCTGATTGTCTCGTCCTGCTCCTCACGGTTATCACCGAGGCAGTCACGGTTCACATGAATATGAAGTCCACAAGTTGAAGTCTGATGTGAGCGATAGCCCAGATAGATCGCTTTTTTCATAATCTCGTCCCAACAAAACTGCTTATGGTAATTTAATGACATAGGGTGAGTTACGATCTCCATGCCGTCATCGAGTGAGCCGTCGCTTTTTATGTAGATATGCTCCTCGTCACGGTTGCCGATAGCCAGTATCTCGTCAGCGTTATCATCGTCCCTGCCTGCTCCGTCGATTTCCAGTTCAATGCCAAAGTAGCGCTTGGAATCACCGTAAAATATGGGTTCGGGTTTGTAGCCATAATCGTGGATAGACTTGTTTCTGTCAACTTCATCGTGGTAACATTCTGAACAGTAGTCATAGCCATCAAGGTGGTAAGCGTCGTCCTCATGAAGCAAGGCATCGCAGCAGCTGCATCTTGTATAGTGATTCTCATAGCAATGACGACAGAGATTGGTATACTCGTCTCCGTAGCTATCATTTGTCCAGATAGTATTGCCGCATCTGTCACAGGTCGTTGTATGCTGCTCATAGCAGTCAGAGCAGACTATTTCGCCGCCAAATTCCACATAGTCATCGTTCTCGATAAGTGCGCCGCAGTGAGCGCAGTAAATTTTGTTCTCGTCCATTGTAAAATCCTCCATAACGCAAAAATGCCAGTCCCCGAAGGGGCTGGCGTTAGTTTTAGTATTCGCTTGCAAGCAGCATAGTTGAGTGGTCGCCGTCGTCAATGACGTACAGCTTTTCCGTGATCGGTGAATCTGCCGGAAACAGGTACTCCATGCGATATTCAGGTTTTTCTGAACTGTGAGTGATACTCTGCAAGTTTCCGGCAGGTTTCAGTTCAAACACCTGGAAATAGTCCCTGGGTTCCGGCAGTCTGTCAACACATTCCCACAGAAAAAGCTGAATTTTCAGTGGTATAGTGCTGTCAACTCCGCAGGTCAGGTAGCGATCGTTGTTGAACATTGGCATTTCTCCTTCCTTTTTAAGATTACCGGTAATGGTATCACAGTAATAATATATATTCTAAATTTACGAAAAATAGGCAAAAAACGCATTTTGAACATATATATGATTAAAAGGAGAAGAGAAACACTACAAAAATATGTAAAAATATTACTATATAATAATAGGAGCAAAGCGACGCCTGCAAGATATATTAATAATAACAATCTGTGTGTAATGGAGACTATGGTACATATAGTCTTTTGATTAATTATACGCACTGGCTTTGCTTGCACCTAAATACATATTAAGGAGGCTTTACAATGAAAGCTGAAAAAGATAAGAAAAACAAGAGAACTTCTGTTACAATGACAAACGAGGATTACGTTGTTATTGAACAGAAGGCAAAGGAAAGAGGACTGGCTGTTAGTCCGTTTATGGTGGAATGCTCGGTTCATTCACAAGAGAACTTTACTCCCGAGAATAAGGCACGAATACAGAATCTTGTAAACAAGGTCTGCATGATCGCTGAGGAGATAGCACCTGACAGGATAGACGAGATCCGAAAGGAGGCTGATGAATTATGGTATTGATAAAGTCAAAGAAATGCTCGGACGGCTACAACAGCGGCTACCTTTATAAGGCTCTGAATTATCTTTATGATAAGGAGAAAGCGCTTCATATAGGAGGATTCGGAGTTGATCCTTATGATTTGGAAAAGACGTATAAGCAGATGATATATGTAAAGAATTACTACCATAAGACACAGGAGAATCCTATAATGCACTTCATAGTATCATTCGGCGATGAGGTGCGTACATACGAAAAGGCTAAGGCTTACGCTGTGCTTATAGGATCTTTCTTCAAGTGCAGGTATCAATTGCTATGGGCTGTACATAAGAAAAAGCGTGGAGAGTCGCTGTTCCATATCCACTTCATAATGAATACTGTCAGCTTTGTGGACGGCAAACTCTATGACAGTTCAAAAGCTAACCTCGGCAGGTTTTGCGATCACGTCGAACGTGTCACCGGGATCGGCTGCAGATACTATTTCGCTGAGCCTCGTTCTTCTGATGAAGTTTGATATTTTATGAATCAAATGATCCGGTTACTGGTATAATAGAGACTTTTTTAATGAGAACAATCGAAAGCATATACAATTCCCGACAGCTGTACAGATATAAATATAGTCTCCCCGTTATGGGGAGACCAGTTGTTGGTTAACTCATGATTATTTCTCTGTGTACTTGACTTTATCCGCATGAATCATGCTCATATGCTTTATGAGGATTCTTACCCAGACGCTAAAAAGCACAGAATCAGCTTGCCGATACGCTTACTGTCTCCCTTTTGAGAGAGACAGTTCTGTATAGCGGTATTCAGGCATTTTAATTCTCTCTCTTTTTGGGTTACCATATTAAGACCTCATAATCTATTCTCAATACTGTAAATCACCCATTTGAGATTTTTGATGCTTAACACCGTTGATATCTTCCCATTCAGTAATGATTTTGAACTTGGTTGTTGAGCCGTCATATGTCACTAAAACAAGCTCATAGTTTTTTCCTGGCTCTAATTCTTCAAATGGTTGCTTTTCTCTGTCCATTATGAAGATTCTAACGTCACCTTCAAATCGTGCAGAGACATTGTGAACAGTAGTGTTTCCAGAATTCCATACTTTCATACGATATTTATCTTTTCCTACTGTAACAACTCTTGCTTCAACACAGGAAGAATTAGCTTCTTCCTTTTCTTTTTCCATTTTCTCTTGCTCATACTGCTTGAGCTTAAGCTCGATTTCGTTTATCTTATTCTGCAATTTATTTGCTTTAGAAGCCTTAAAATAGGCGATAATTGATATTGGTATTGTAAGTAGTGTAATGACTATTTCTATTACGTCTTTCCAGTTTTTCAAAAAGTCAACAATAGTATTTATTACATTCATATTCCGAGAGCCTTCTTTAGTTGTTCGTCAAAATCTTTCTTACTTCTTCAACCATTTCGTCCTTAGCGTTTTCAATTATTAAAGAATTAGCTTCAATTATCTCGTCCTTGGTATATATAGACTTGCAGTCAGCACACTGCATTTTTGTCGTACCAGGTGCATTTAATAAATCTTCAACTTCTTCTCCTACAGAACAGAATTCGTCATTACCGCATAAAGGGCAAATAAGTTTAAAGCTTCTATCGTAATCTTTCATATAAATCCCCCTTCACTCTATCTCCCCCAACGCCCTCTCCAGCACATCAGCAATGCGTTTCTGCTCGGCGAGGGGCGGGAGTGGGACTACAAGTTCGTGAACACGCTTTGAAGAAAAGCCTTGTAAGCCTATTCCTCTGCCGTCAATCATTCCTTTATCCTTATATAGCCACATGAGATAGTAATAATACTTCTGACAAATATCAGGAATATAGCCACGCAGTCTATGCAGATGATTCTGTATTCTCATTTCAAAATCAAAGTTCCATATAGCAGAACGTCCTATATCTCCGCCTTCGCACATAAGCAAATCACCTTTGCGAATAGTGCATTTTTCAATTTCGGTATCAGAGAAATACATCTGTTTCAGACTATCAAGTTCAAACCTGTCCCAATAGACGTTTGATGTTGTTATGTATTCAAGCAACTGTCCGTCATTATTAGCGGAATTAAGTGCTTTACCAGTATTATGCTGAAATATCTCACCAAGATGAACCCACATCCAATTCTCCAGTATCTCGAAAGGCACTTCCTCAGGTGAGACAGGCGGCAGGGGCTTTTCCTTTTTGAGCTTGCCTTCCTTGATGAGCTTTTGTTTCTCCGCCTGTATCTGCTGATAAAGCTCCTCGGCAGTTCCGTCTGAGGGGAGCTGTTTTGTGAGCTTGCCCTGAATGCCTGCGGTAATGAGTTTGGCTTTGAGTATCTGCGAATCTGCGGAGTATTTCTCCTGTGCCTCGTCAATGGTATCGAGTAAACGGAATATCTTCTCGACACGCTCAACTATACGCTTTTGCTCGGCGAGGGGTGGGAGGGGGAGAAGGATATTTGAAATGACATTTAAAGATAAATTAGGTATTGCCATATCTACCTTTTTAAATCCTAATGCCTTTTGCACGAATGCTGTATTCAACATAAATGCTATGTATTCTAAGCAACACAAGTCTTTTTTGCACAACCTAATGAAAGCGATTGCTTGATTTGTATTCAAAGGTAAATCTTCTTCGTGGACAATACCTGTTCTTCCTAATGTTCCTGCTATTGAGATAAGAATATCTCCTGATTCAAGAACCGAACGTTTTAAATATCCTAAGTGAGTTTCTTCATCTATGAATTTAAGATTTGATGTATCAATTTTATCAAAGCCCATAAGGTTTTCTGCTCGTAAAAAACCTATACCTGACTCCAAATAAGATACTTTCCCACCTCTTGGGGTTGTACCTTTTGAAATAACCATTGAAATGTCTGCAAGCCTTATTATTTTCCAATTACTCGGAATCTCAAAAGGTATTTCATCAGTCGATATTTCGGGCAAAGGCTTTTCCTTTTTTATCTTGCCCTCATTGATAAGAGCCTGCTTTTCAGCCTGTATCTGCTGATATAATTCCTCCGCAGTGCCGTCGCTCGGAAGCTGATCTGTCAGCTTTCCCTGTATGGCAAGGTCAAGGATACGGCTTCTCAGTGCTTTTGTATCTATCACAGGCTTATCCCTCCAAGTATCTCCCTCAGAGAAGCCAGAGCGTTATTGATAACGTCCGCCTGCGCCTGCATATCACCGATTATCTCGTCAACAGAGCGCTCGTCCTCCTCGGTAAAGTCTATCCACTTGAAGTTCAGGTCCTCACGCTGACTTACTTCCTCAGCGCTGAAACATCTCCACCTGCCGTTGGGATTCTCCTCAGTGCAGGTAGGCTTTCTGTCCTGCATATGACCTGCACAGTAGCACTCCACAAATTCATCAAGGTGAGCCCTTGTCATAGGCTTTGTAGCCATAGTGTGCTTGACCTCGGTGCGGTAGTCGTATACCCATATATCCTGCGTAGGCTTGCCCTTTTCAAAGAACAGCACGTTTGTCTTTACGCCGTTTGCGTAGAATATGCCTGTGGGAAGTCTCAGGATAGTATGCAGGTTGTAATTCTTCATCAGCTTGTCACGGACCTTCTTTGTAGCACCTCCGTCTGTGAGAACGCTGTCAGGCAGAACAACTCCAACACGTCCGCCTGTCTTTACGATAGACATGATGTGCTGTAAGAAGTTTACCTGATTATCGGAAGTCTCTATGAATCCTCTTGCATCAAAGTTTATGGCAACACTGCCCTGAGGACGGGTGCCAAAAGGCGGATTTGTCATAACTACATCATACATCTTGTCCGAAGTATCAAGCAGGGAGTCCTGATATACTATCGGACTTTTCTTTGTGCCGATGTCATGCAGATACAGGTTCATCGAAGCAAGCGTCACAACGAGAGAGGTATTATCCGCACCGAAAAGAGCGTCATTCTTGAGGAACTTCTTCTTTTCGGAGTCCTTGCTCTGATCCTTCATATGGTCATAAGCCGCCAGCAGGAATCCGGCAGTACCACAGCAGGGATCGGCAACTGTCTCGCCTATCTTAGGATCAACAACGTCCACGATAGCCTTGATAAGTGCTCTCGGCGTGAAGTACTGACCTGCTCCGCTCTTCTTGTCCTGTCCGTTCTTTTCAAGTATACCCTCATAGATAGCGCCCTTGAAGTCGCCGTCCATAAGGTACCAGTTCTGCTCAGATACCATATCAAGCACCTTTTTGAGCATAACGGGACGGTCTATCTTGTTTGTGGCTCTTGTGAAGATAGTACCGATAAGACCTTTTTCGTCGGAAAGAGTTTTCAGTATCTCCTCATACTTCTTAACAAGATCTTCACCGTTCTCCTTGATAAGAGCCTTCCATTTGCAGTCCTCCGGAATAGAACTGTCGAGACCGAATCCTTCCTTTTCATCGTCCATTTTCAGGAACAGGATATATGTGAGCTGAGTTATGTAGTCGGTAAATCCAACACCTGCCGAGGACATTACATTTGCAATCTCCCATACCTTTTTGAGCAGTGCCGATTCTGTTTTCTGGTTTGCCATATATTAAGCCGCCTTTAGTAATATTTTTGATAATGCATTGATTTCATCAGTAAGTATTTGATGTTTCATTTCAAATACATTTATACCTTTTTTCCAAAGATCAAAATCTATTTCATTGAGTTCTTTTGCAGTAATAGCACCGTCATTGACAATGAATTCAGCTATCTGCCGCATAACGTCTTTTTGATCATCAGTGAGGTCACGCTGAGTTTGACCACAGTACAGGTTGAAACGCTGCACAAAGCCGTTCATAAGGCTTGTCAGCTTCGGATTCTTCTTGTATGCGTAACGCACAAGCTGTATCAGATTCGTGAGAGCCTTTGCGTTAGCTTTCACGTCCAATTCGTCCACACTTGACGGATCGAGCGTCCTGTAATACTTCCACAGCTGCGGAGCACTGAAATGACTGCTCTCAGACATGAGCCTGTCACGCAGGTCTATAAGCATTGACTGGGTTATCAGCGTATCTTCCGAGTTGTATATGATACGCAGAGCCTCGATGCTGTCCTTGTTGTCATTGATGTATTTCTCGAAGTTCTCGGTATAGGTCTTGGCAGTCTCCTTGGAGAAGCCAGCACTTATAAGAGTATCGGGATCTTCATCGGTAGTCAGTCTGTAGCCCTGACGCATTGCAAGGAGTTCCTTCCTTGCAGGGATATTGCTGATGAGCCTGTCTATAAGTGCCATGCGTATACTATTATCATCGGAAGGACTGTTGAACGGCGGAAGCTGTCCGCTGTCAAATGCCGCTTGTATATCGGCTGCAAGATCCTTTGGAGAGTATCCAAAATCATCAATAAAACTCTTTAGGTGACGCCAAAAAAATCGGTTATCCTCATAACGCCTGTGTATCATCGCACAGTAGTCACGGAGCAGGAAGAGGTTATCGTCACTCAGCTCATTATGAGATAAGCGTTCAAGCAGCTGCTCCAAAGTCAAGCGCCGAACGTAAGGACCTGGTCCGGGGCCTGGCCCCGGAATATACTTATCATGTTCAGTAACGCCGATTACATCGACGATGTAGTAGCATTCCTTGGTATCTGCGTTGGGAGTGACCTCACGCAGCTTATCGTCAGCGATAACACGGCAGCCACGTCCCTTCATCTGTGTGTACAGTACCTCAGACATAACGTCCTTCATGAACAGGACTATTTCAAGAGGCTTTACATCAGTACCAGTAGCTACAAGAGTTACAGTTACAGCAATACGGAAATCCTTCTCGTTCCTGAGGTCACGGATAAGAGCATTTGAATCGTCAGAGGAATAGGTTATCTTCTGAACAAAATGCTCCGGAACTTCTTCATTCGGAAATTCGCATCTGAATACTGTCTTAACAGCTTCAACTATATTAGTTGCATGATTGTCATCCTTAGCGAAAATAAGTGTCTTCGGAACGTATTCCCAGGACTTTTCACGCTCAGGATAGAGGTCAGTATAGATAGCGTTTTTAAATCTTTCCAGCACCTCCTCGATCTGAAGTCTGTTGACTATTAATCTGTCCAGAAGCTTCGGGTCATAATCTTTTCTCTGGTCAATGGTATAAACAGTTTCAGTATTAGTACGTCTTGCAGTTTCAGTAACTGTAGTTCCTTCATCAAGTGAACCGCCATGTTCAGTGACTTTGGTCATGATGCGGTATACACGGTAAGGCACGTTAACGCCATTGACTACTGACTCGTCATAAGTATAGTTCTCAACAATATTATTATCGAAATAAGCATAAGCTTCAGGCGTAGGAGTTGCTGTAAGTCCAAGAATATTAGCGCCCTTGAAATAGTCGAGAACAGCTCTCCATTTGCCATATATTGAGCGATGACATTCATCTATAATTATAAGCTGAAAATAGTACGGAGGAATGATAAGATCATCACCAAGCTGGATTACTGTATCATCCTTCTTCTCGGCTGCCTCAGCGTGACGTTCGTCCTCAGCGTCCTCACTCTCATCACTTACAGCCTGTCCTGTCATTATAGCAAATAGCTTTTGAATGGTAGATATAACAATATCTCCTCTTAGATCTTCCTCATGTCTGAGCCTTTTAATATCATAAAGGGCGTTCATCTCTTTCTTATTCTCAGTCATATTGAACTGGCTGAACTCGCTCTCAGTCTGCCTTGCAAGGTTATTTCTGTCTACAAGGAACAGTATCCTCTTTGTTGATGTATAGTTGAGCAAACGATAGCTTGCGAGACAGGCAAGAAAGGTTTTGCCGCTTCCGGTCGCAAGTACTGCCAGATTCTTTTTCTTTCCGATTTTCAGGTGATTTTCAAATTTGAGTTCTGCGTTATACTGACAATCTCTGAGAGTTTGTTTCTCCAGTTTAGGCAGTGCGCCATATTCTGAGGAACGCTTTATCATGCGAAGCATCTCTTTGGGAGTGTGCATAGAACTTATTTCGGTATACTCATCTTCTCCTGACATAAGATTCTTGAACAGTATCTTCTCACCGTTAGATATATATACCAGAGGAATAAAGCCGTTTTCCCATAATCCGTACCATGAAAGAGGTGTCCGGGCATAGTTCTCTGCCTGAGACTCGACATCTTTTCCGAGAGGATTATCTGCCCTTTTAGCTTCCAGGACAGCGATTGCCTTATTATCCACGAAAAACAGATAGTCGCTCTCTTTATTGCCCTGAGCCAAAGCTTCTCTGACAGCAGATGTAGTCTGCGGAACATACTCGTCCCTGTCAACAACATACCAACCAGCTCGGTTGAGCTTATTGTCTATTTTAACACGAGCTTTTTCTTCCGGGAGCATATCATCATCTATTTTAACACAGGCTTTTTCTTCTGTAAGCATAACTATACCACCTTTCATGAGAGAGTTTATTAATGATATTATACCATAATTCAACAGAAAAAACAATAGATTCCGCAAAGCGGAGTCTTCACAATATTCGCCTTATCTCCGTGCTTATCGCAGTGCTCGCATTTGTACACCTCACGAAAGTATGTGATCTTAGAACCTGTCCACATAGGGATTCATGCACGTCTTTTCGTCAAATTTTGCCGGTGACTGCGTTAAAAATCCTTGAAGGGCGACAGCCCGTCGGCGGATTTTTGCCTTGCCACCGACAAAATTATGCCTGAAAATCCGTA
>JAGBJO010000027.1 GCA_017934425.1 Ruminococcus sp. | reverse complement strand
TTCCACAACCATTATCTTGAACTCCGGTGTGTATCTCTTGTTCGGCTTTCCTTTAGGCATAAAAATGCCCCCTTTCGTTAGATTTCATTTCGGTATATCTCTATTATACCACATTGTCTAACAAAAGGGGAGCATTTCAATTAATCTCTCAGCGGTTATTTTTTGCTATTCTTCGCAGTCAAGCCCTATGTCCAGCAGTCTGCGGTATTCCTCCCAGCTTATCCGCTCGCCGCCCATACTTTCCAGGTGATCGGTGTGGAACTGACAGTCTATCATAACGCCGCCGAAGCTTTCCATATGCCTTGCAAGCATTATAAGCGCCGCCTTTGAGCCGTTTTCCATGTCCGAGAACATACTCTCGCCAAAGAAACACCGCCCTATGGTCACGCCGTAAAGCCCGCCTGCAAGCTCATCGTCAAAGAACGCCTCCACACTTGCGGCAAGACCGTACTTATTAAGCTTTGTGTAAGCCTGCTCCATATCATCGGTTATCCACGTTCCGACGGTATTTTCACGCTTCATGCGGCACCGGTGGATCGTATCCGCAAAGTCACGGTTTATCTGAATTTCCACCTTATGCTGACGCATGAACTTCTTCATTGAGTGGGAAACGTGTATCTTCTCCGGGCGTATGATAAACCGCTCATGTGGACACCACCAGAGTATCGGGTCGTCCTCATTGAACCAGGGGAAGATACCATTCTGGTAAGCAAGCAGAAGCCTGTCCAGGGACAAGTCTCCGCCTATTGCCAGCAGACCGTCCTCCTCAGCAAGCTCCGGCTTGGGAAACCATATCTCATCATCAAGTTTGTATATTCCCATAGCTTACTCCCTGTTTTCTGCGGTTATGGAAAAAGCCTCGTCCTTTGCGGTAAGAGTAAGACTTCCGCCGTTTTTCAGCTTGCCGAAAAGCATCTCGTCCACGAACAGCGGCTTTATCTCATTGCGGATAACTCTGTCAGTCTCTCTTGCGCCGAACTCCGGACTTACGCCCTTTTTACGCACAAGCGCCCTTGCATCAGCATCGGCAGTAAAGGTTATATTCTTAGCTTCAAGCTGTCCGGCAAGTTCCGAAAGCTTCTTATCCACTATCATCTCCGCCATTTTATCGTCCATGCCATTGAATACCACAATCTTATTCAGCCTGTTGCGGAACTCCGGCTGGAAGGTCTGCTTCACGGCTTCCATGATAACGCTCTGGTTCAGGCTTGCGCTGTGGAAACCTATGGTACTCTTTCCGATACGGCTTGCACCGGCGTTGGAGGTCATAATGACTATGACATTGCGGAAATCGGCTTTTCTGCCCTGGTTATCGGTAAGTGTTGCGTAATCCATGACCTGTAGGAGAACGTTATAAATATCGGTATGGGCTTTCTCGATCTCATCAAGGAGAAGGACTGCCGAGGGCGACTTTCTCACGGATTCCGTCAGCAGACCGCCGTCCTCATAGCCCACATATCCTGCCGGCGAACCTATCAGCTTTGCGACTGCGTGCTTTTCGCCGTATTCACTCATATCGAACCGGATAAGCTTCACGCCAAGTTCATCTGCAAGACTTCTGGCTATCTCGGTCTTGCCCACGCCGGTAGGCCCTACGAACAGCAGACTTGCAAGGGGCTTATTTTCCTCCTGCAAACCGGCTTTCGAGAACTTCACTGCATTTACCACCTGAGATACAGCCTCGTCCTGACCGAAGATGCGCTTTTTCAGGCGTTCCTCAAGTCCTGCAAGACCCTCTGCATCGTCCGTAGCAACACTTTCCAGCGGCACACGGCATATCGTAGTAAGCTCCTTGTCGATAACGTCCTTGTCTACGGTAAGACCGTCCTCCGGGTGAAGTTTCCTGTAAGCACCGGCTTCGTCGATAAGGTCTATCGCCTTATCCGGCAGACAGCGCTCGTTTATATACTTCCTGCTCATATGAACAGCATACTCCAGCACACCCTCACCGTAGGTTACGCCGTGGAAGCTTTCGTACTTCTCACGCAGTCCCTCCAGTATCTTAACTGCTTCTGCTTCGTCCGGCTCTTTTATCTCGATATTCTGGAAACGCCGCACAAGGCTCTTGTTCTTCTCAAAATACTTCTTATACTCCTCAAAAGTTGTAGCGCCGATAAAGCGTATACTGCCGTCCGCCAGGTAGGGTTTGAGCATATTCGACGCATCAAGGGAACTGTCCCCTACTGCGCCTGCACCGGCGAGATTGTGTATCTCGTCGATATATATTATCGGCTTGTCCACCTTGCTTATCTCGGTCATAAGTGACTTCAGGCGCTTTTCAAAGTCTCCCCGGTACTGCGTACCTGCCAGCATACTTCCCAGGTCAAGGGCAAATACCTTAGCATCTTTCAGAGGTTCGGGAACTTTTCCCTCCCTGATAAGCCGCACAAGCCCGTAAGTTATGGCAGTCTTGCCAACTCCGGGTTCACCGATATGGAGTGGGTTATTCTTATCCTTGCGGCAAAGTACCTGGATAGTTCTTTCCAGTTCCTCTGTACGTCCAACAAGGGGATTTTCGTCGGTAAGGGTATCATTCAGGCAGGGCGCATAGGAACTCATGCTGTCACTTTGCGGCTTCTTCCTGTCAGATTCGCCGTCCATGATATGCCAGACCTCGCCGTCGTCGATAAATTCCTCGTCTTCAAGGTCTTCATCGGTCATATTCCCATTCTCATCATCGCTGTCTTCCTCAATGCTATGGAAATCGTAGTCGTCCTCCTCATTAGCCATAGCCATGAGAAGTTCAGTCCGTTCAACGCCCTGTTTTTCTATGAAGTAAACCGCATAGCTGTCGGGAAGCTTCCAGAGTGCGTTGATGAAATGGCGGAGTTTTATCGTCTTATTTCCGCTGCTATAGGCAGTATCCGCAGCGTAGTCAAGCAGATCCATGAACCCCTCAGAAAACTCTGTAGACGGCACTTTTGTCTTCTCAACATATTCGTCCAGATAGTCGATAATATCCTGCATCAGCACTTCTACATCGCCTTCGCAGGCAGTGAAAGCCGTTTTAAGGCAGGGGTCAGTGAGTGCCATGAGCAGAAACATTTCCGGAGTTATGAACTCATACTTCCGGCGCACAACAAAGTCAGTGACTTGCAAAAGTATCAGGTCAACTCTTTTGTCTGTTTTCATGTCATTCCTCCTCGATCACCATTCTGAACGGAAAGCCTGCTGATTTTGCACGCTTATGCGCCTTATTCACCTTAGTAGCAGCGATGTCGTAGGGATATTTTCCGACTACCGCCTTGCCTGTCCTGTGGACTTTCATCATAAGTTCGTTAGCAGTAACGCTGTCCTTGCGGAAGATGTCGATGAGTATTTCCACTACAAATTCCATAGTAGTGAAGTCATCGTTGAGCATGATAACGTTATACTGCTTAGGTTCTTTCACCTTGCTGTCAGTACGTTCCTTTGCAGATCCTATCGGCGCTGGCATACTATCCCTCCTGTAATTGTTTATACTTTATTATACCACACTATTCCCGAACTTTCAACCCAAATAAACAATTCATAATTCCTCATTTGTAATTCATAACGTCTGCTTATTACAAGTTTTTTTGCGCTGGTCAGCAGCATAAATTAAACCAATTCTCAATTATTAAAAAATAAATTTCACGCCAAATGAAAAATAATTGCATTTTAAAGAAAAAAGTCTTGACAAATATAAAGTAATTATGATATAATATTTATTGGAACATAGAACGGAAGCATTTAGCTTGTTTCACTTACATATATTAAATTTTACAGGAGGAAACAATGAACAAGAAAAAGTTTATTTCAGGCTTCATGGGCATGACATTAGCTCTTAGTGCAATGGGCGGCATTTCAGCAAGTGCTACTGGCACAGATCACATTTCCAGAGTATGGGTATCATCAAACTACGTTTGTATAGACCATCTCTTTGGACCGTTAAATTTTTATAAGCGTGGCGATATCAATAAGGACGGAAAAGTTAATGTTACAGATCTGTCTAAGCTGTCTGCTCATGTTAAAGGCATAAAGCCCATCACCGATCCCGAATCACTCTATATCGCTGACATTAACGCTGACAAACGTATTGATGTTACAGATATAAGTGCGCTGACTGCATATATAAAAGGCATTAAACCCTTAGGAAAGCCTGTATACGAAACACTTTATGATGACGGAACTATCATAGTTGATTGATCCGATTTCATCACTTGACTTATCAGGAAAAGAAGTATAATTACTTATTTTGCAAAACCCCAAGAACGTCTTCCTTTACCGGAAGGCGTTCTTTTTTGCCTAATATGGCGGTATCTGCATCAATTACAATTTTTTTCAAAAAGTACTTGACAAATCAGAAAAGCTGTGTTATAATAAAGCTACCATAAAGAGTGCGTGAGGGACAAGCCCGTTGACCGCACAGCAACCTGCAATAATGTAAGGTGCTAAAGCTTGTACGATGGGGTCATGATTTTTGCTTATGTGCGATCCTGTCGTTACGATGGGGTCGCTTTTTTGTGCTCTTATGGAATTATTTTTAAGGAGTGCATAAATTATGCGTACAATCAAGGAAATTATCGGAAACAATGAGAAGGTATGGTTCTACATCGACAGCCCTGACACCTGGGAAAAGTTCAAGGCTTTAGCTATCGCTGAGGGATTCAGCTTCGGCAGTCTCCCCCAGGATAAGTGGGTTTACGGCAATGTAGTATCAGTAAAAAATAACGGCGATATGGGTCACGTTCCGCTGTTTGCATGGTGTATGTCTTTTGCTAAGAACGTCCAGAACTGCCCGGAAAAGGTTGATTTTGCAAAGTACATCTCCGGCTGTGAGGACTTCGCCTGCACTGAGTCACACTTCAAAGGCGCTGTAAGATAAAGAAATAAAGCCGACAGTTCCGCTGTGAACTATCGGCTTTTTTCAATGAGCGTCTTTTATAGCCGCCTTTGCACGGGCAACTATAGTTTTGTCGTTATCGTAGGAGAGGATATTGAAAGCGTATGATATATCCACCCAGCGTATCTCTGCTATCTCGTCCTCCTGAGGGGTGAAGTCCACGTTCTTCGCCTTAGCCAGGAAGTACACCACCACCTTCATGGTATCCTTCTTTGGCGAATATGTGACTGTCTCACGGAAAGTGGGGTCGATTATCACATCAATATTTGTTTCCTCTTTGATCTCACGGCGTGCAGTTTCGACCTCGGTCTCACCGGATTCCACATGACCTTTCGGGAATGACCAATGACCGCTGTTGATGTGCTTTATCAGCAGAATTTCTGTATTCCCGTGATACTTACGGTAAACAATAGCTCCGCATGATTTTTCGTGAAGCATAAGTATTCCTTTCTTGCCGCATATACCGCAGCAGTAATTCAGGCAGCGCAGGCTGCCATTGAGTGTTCAGGTATATTATATCACATTCAGAGCATTTTGTCTATAGCCAGAAGGGAAAAATCCAGGGCAGCATTTATTTTGGGGGAATTATTTAAGTCGCACGTTACTTTTTTTGTTTATTATTAGTCTCCATGACGTTCCGCCAAAGGGGGACACCCAAGTGGAAAAAGGGGGAGGAACAAATTAAACCCGACAAAAATCGGCATTTCCTCCCCCTTTTCCCCCTTAGGTTTTCCCCTCTGGACTCCCCTTTCCTGAACCCCCTTTTTCCCCACCTTTGCCGATTTTTTCCGGCACTGTCTTCCTAAAATCCATAGGTCGAAAATTTATGTCCCCTTATTTCCCGGCAGTCTCCTTGTCGTCCACATTTCTACGGCAGCCGGCAGCTTTCCTGTATGGCGGAAAATGTATCACGGAAAGTAAATGCTGTTGCCCTGGGGAAAATCTCACCTGGTAAAACTCATAATGCCTTAAAGCGCAGGCTAACGTATTTTCTCGCAAACTCCTTGACATTTAGCAGGAAAAGTTATATAATAATTATATATGTATGTTATTGTCGCCGTGATTCGGCGGCTGGTTCGGCTCATCCACCCACTTTTTCCCTACAAGATTGGAGATAATTATGGAATATCTCGAAAACAGAGAGCTTTCCTGGCTTAAATTCAATAAACGTGTCATAGATGAAGCTGTCGCTCCGGAGAACCCACTTCTCGAAAGGCTCTCTTTCTCTGCCATATACCAGAGCAATATGGACGAATTCTTCATGGTCAGAGTCGGCTCTATCACCGAGGACGCTAAGTCCCATAAGAAAAAAGACGGCAAGTCCGGTATGTCACCTTCTCAGGTACTTGACGTTATTTTTACCACCGTCCGCAGACAGCAAGTCTGTACGGAGGAAGCTTACCACAAAACTTTCGCTGAACTTGCACCTTTCGGCTTTGAACACGTCAGCTTCAATAACGCTTCACCTGAAGAACAGGCTTTCCTGGAACTGTACTTCAAACGTGAGATAAAGCCCTTTATTTCCGGCATGGTCATTAATGACAAGCTGCCTTTCCCTTTCCTTAAAAATAAGGAACTCTACGTGGCTGTTCAGCTTAGTGCCAAGAAGGATATCGCTATCGGCATTATCCCCGTTTCCCATGAAAACAGCCAGCGCATCATATCCCTGGGCAAGGGCGGCAAGCGATTTATCCTCGAAGAAGAAGTTATCATGCAGTTCGCTCACCTTATGTTCAAGGGATATAAAGTTCAGGACAGGACTGTCATGCGAATAACCAGAAGCGCCGATATCATGGCTTCCGGACGTGGCGCTCAGTTCCGTGAACGCATGGAGGAACTGGTCATCAAACGCTCGAAACTCTCCGCTGTCCGCCTGGAAATTACCGGCGAATTCAGCCGCCAGGCTCTTGATTACATATGCCGCAAGCTGAAACTCAAAAACGACAGAGTTTTCTCCTCACATATCCCACTCGACCTTTCCTACCTCTACCAGCTTCAGGAACTTGACCCCGATCCCCAGCTTCACTTTGCTCCGAGGCTTCCTGTGAAGTCCGCTTCCCTTATCGAATCACGTTCCGTATTCTCTCAGGTCAAGGCTAAGGACATACTCCTGGCTTACCCCTTTGAGTCAATGACCGCATCATTTATCCGCCTGCTGGAGGAGTCCGCACAAGACCCGAAAGTGGTGTCTATCAAGATAACCCTCTACCGCCTTGCAAGAAACAGCAAGGTCATCAGCGCACTTTGTACCGCTGCCGAAAACGGCAAGGAAGTTCTTGTAATGATAGAACTGCGTGCAAGGTTCGACGAGGCTAATAATATCGAATGGTCGAAGATACTCCAGAAAGCCGGCGTAAGAGTTATATACGGCCCGAAGGAGTATAAGGCTCACTCCAAGCTCCTCCTTATTACACGTAAGGCTCAGAGCGGCGGCTACGACTATGTTACTCAGGTGGGTACAGGCAACTACAACGAGAAAACCTCACGTATCTATACCGATCTTATGCTGCTGACCGCCGACAGAACTATCGCTGCTGATGCTTCAAAGGTATTTGACAGCCTTGTGGCAGGCTCGTTCGTTCCTGACCCGGCTAAGCTTCTGGTTTCACCTCTGGCACTGCGTCCGCAGATACTCGCCATGATCGACGACCAGATCGCTATCGCAAGAAACGGCGGCGAAGGATACGTTGCGGCTAAGATAAACTCCCTTAACGACGGCACTATTATCCGCAAGCTGGTGGAAGCTTCTCAGGCTGGCGTTAAGATAGAACTGATTGTCCGTGGAATATGCTGCATCGTCGCTGGAGTTCCTGGATATACCGATAATATCACCGTCCGCAGTATCGTGGGCAGATTCCTGGAACACAGCCGTATATTCATATTCGGCGCTGAGGGCGCTTCCCAGAAGATATACATCGGCTCTGCTGATTTCATGAGCAGGAACACTGTCCGCCGTGTTGAGGTGGCTGCTCCTGTTGAGGACGAAAAGCTGAAAAAGCAGATAAGAGAAATGTTCGCAACGCTTATGGCGGATAACGTCAAAGCCCGTGTGATGCTCCCTGACGGCTCTTACGTTCACGCTGAACCTGCCGAGGGTGAGGAACGCATCAATGCTCAGGAAGTACTTTTCGACAAGGCTGCCGAGCGTCTGCACGAGAAGCAGATAAAGCAGGAAAGACTGCGTAAAAACCGTGAAAAGGGTGCGGCTGAAAAGGCTAAGAAGTCTGTTGCCAAAAAATCCCCTGCTCCTAAAAAGCCACGGAAGAAAAAGTCCGCTGATAATGATGCGGCAGATTAATGATAGATAATTGAGGATTTAATATGATTGGTTTTTATAACTATACCGTCATTCTGACCTACCTTAGCCTTGTCTCATCTGTGCTGGGAATGTTCTTCGCAATGGGACTGGCTGACGGTAAGCCTCACCCGGCGTATGCGATAATATGCCTTATGGTTTCGGGGCTGTGTGATATGTTTGACGGAAAAGTCGCCCGGACAAAAAAAGACCGCACCGAAAGCGAAAAGCAGTTCGGAATACAGATAGATTCCCTTTGCGACTGCGTATGCTTCGGAGTACTGCCATCAGTGATAGGCTACTCTATCGGTATGAATAGCTGGTGCGACGTGCCCATACTTTTGCTCTTTCCGCTGTGTGCAGTAATACGGCTTGCCTACTTCAACGTTACTGAGGAGGAACGCCAGAAAAGTACCACTGACGTGCGTAAGGTCTACGAAGGACTGCCGGTAACAAGCGTGGCTCTGATACTGCCGCTTATCTACAGTTTCCACAAGGACATCGGCGACGAATGGTTCCCGGAGGTATACGGCGGAGCGCTTCTGCTGATCGCAATAGCGTTCATTACAAGATTCAAGCTGAAGAAGCCCGGCATCAAGACAATGTTCTCTTTCATTGGCATTGGTCTTCTGGAACTTATCTGGATGGCGTACAAGACTAAAATGAAGTAATCAAATACAAAAGAAACCGTCCGGTTCTGTCAAATGAACCGGACGGTTATTTTATTACTATTACGCTGTGGCGGCTATTCCTATTTTTTCGCCGTATTTTACTATAGTCTCATAGTTTTCGTTGGTATTCCGGATAAGGTCACGGTCTGGCAATACTCTTCCTTTCTCGAAAAGCAGTACTATCGTCGAACCGCCGAACTCGAACATTCCCTTTTCCTCGCCACGGCGGAAGTGGTATTCGTTATGATGATTGCGTATCCTGCCCACCATCATCGCTCCCACCTCTACCTGCACCACGTCACCGAAATTGTCCGTGTGCAGGATAGTATACTCCCGGCTGTTGCGCTTGTAGATATTGTACCGACGCAGGGCTATGGGGTTAACTGTGTGAAGTTCGCCTTTTATGAAGGTATTGCCGGTCTTGTTGCCGCCGTCTATGTAGCAGTAGCGGTGGTAGTCGTCTACCTCAAGGCGGAATATCATACAGTATCCGCCCACGAACCTCCTTGCAAGGAAGTCGTTCTTAACAAGGTCGCATACCCTGTATCTTGAACCCTTGATGCGGAAGATACTGCTGTCCTCTATCTCGTACACCGAAAGCTTAGAGTCGCAGGGACTTATCAGGTGGGTAGGTTCAGTATCCACCGGTCGCCTGTCAGGTTTTATCTTCCGTGTGAAGAACTCGTTGTATGAGCGGAAGCGCTTCATTATGTACTGTGAGGTGTCGATATGGTTATCCTTTATGAACTTCCTGATAAGGGGCTTCGAGAAGCTGGAATCCATAAAGTCGCCAACTGCCTTTGATACTATCGGCAGTGTGAGAACTTTCAGAAGCCTTCTGCCGTCTGAAGTGCCGTACAGCTTTTTCAGCAGTTCATTTTGTTTTTCGTTGGTTACAATGACATCGCCTTTTCTGTTCTTAATCATAACTATTCCCCTGTGATCGCTCAGCCCTCAAGCCTTGCTGTCTGAACTCCATTTTCCATAGAGCCGTATACCGCTATGTCATGACCCAGGAACATATTATCGTCCCCGTACTTGAACATATACTCCCCCATATGGTCAACTACCAGTATTCCCGGAGTTATACGGCTTGCAAATTCATCCTCAGTAATATAGTGTATATCACGTCTTTCACGCCAGTCATTTGCCAGAGATGTAAGCTGTTCGGCGGCAAATCGGCGTATCTTTTTATCCCAGTCACGCTGCTCACGGACTATATCCGCTGCGATATCAACAGCGTGCTGCTGTGAGGCAGGGTCGAAAATATCCGCCTGTATGGTAACGACGATCTTCGTACTGCGCCATTTGACTACCTGGGAGAACGAAGCCTCCTGTTTATCAAGATTAAGCTTACCGAGGACATCGTTCTCGATAACAACGTCCTTGCGGTAGTCCTCGGCTACTGACTCAAGCCAGGGCTGAGATGCGCCGCTTTCCAGCACTTCCAGTACATATATGAGTCTTACCGGATCTTTTCTGTCGTAGAAGCTTTCGTGCAGCCTTGCTTTAATGCGGTATACTGTCAGGTCACCGAAACGGCGCAGGGAGCTTTTCATCTTATACCATACAGGTACCCAGATAAGCTTTATGTCGCCCATTTCGCCTATGACCTGCTTTTTCCCGTCGGAACTTACTATCGCCAGCGCCAGTTTGCTGTCGGTCATAGTTCTGTGGTCTTCACGGACTTTCGTATACGCCGGAACATCGCTTGTCAGCACGAATAATTCGATAATATTCCTGTCATAAAGCAGTTTCATCTCATCGGGTATCTTTCCCGATCTGAAACGTCTCTCATTAAAAATAGCGTCCTGCATAATTATCACATTCTTGCATTAGCGAGCATCAGTTTGATGCGGTTTTCCTGATTTACTCTTGTAGCGCCGGGGTCGTAGTCGATAGCTACTATATTAGCGTCCGGGTTATCCTGCTTGATAGCCCTTGACATACCCTTAGCCACGATATGATTAGGCAGACAGCCGAAGGGCTGAGTGCATATGATATTCTTGACACCGGACTTTGCCAGTGCAGCCATTTCAGCCGGTATCAGCCAGCCCTCGCCCATGACTACTCCCTGGCTTATGTACTTATCCGCCAGCGAGCGCAGATGCTCGAAGTCGTGGAGCGGCTCGAAGCTGCCCTGCTCCTTCATTACCTTGATAAGTTCCTTCTGCTTTGAGTAGATAAGGTCGTAGCCTATCTTGTTGAATATGGAACTCTTGGTAACGTGGTCATATATCTTAGCGTCGTTGAATGTACCGGCAGCGCAGTACATGACAAACTCCAGAAGCGAGGGAACTACAGGTTCGCAGCCCTCGGAGATAAGGAAGTCCTCCAGGTGGTTATTGGCAAGGGGTGAGTATTTTACGTATATCTCGCCCACGATGCCTACCCTTATCTTCTTCTCACCGGAAAGCTTCACAGCGGCGAAGTCGTCAAGGATAGCCCGGTAGTTCTTCTTGGTTTTAAGGTAGTCGTTGCTTCCGGTGCGGAATATATCGCCCAGCACCTTCTGCCATTTATCGAGGACGCCTTCGGAGTCGCCCTTATTGACCTCATACGCCCTGCAATGGTTATAGCAAGTCATAAGCAGGTCGCCGTAGAGTACAGCGTAGAGGAGTTTCAGGAACATTGCCGGAGTTACCCTGAAAGCGCTGTCTTTTTCCAGACCGCTGAAATTCAGGGAAACTACAGGTATCTGCGGATAATTCCTGACAACTGCCTTACGCAGAAGATGTATATAGTTAGATGCACGGCAGCCGCCGCCTGTCTGGGTTATGAGCAGGGCAGTCTTGTCCGGGTCGTACTTGCCGCTTGCAAGAGCGTCCATGAACTGACCGATTACCAGAAGCGCCGGGTAGCAGGCATCATTGTGTACATTTTTCAGACCCTCGTCAACTACGCTGCGGCTGTCGTTGCGCAGCAGCTCCATTTTGTATCCGGCAGCGCCAAAGATGCTGATGAACAGTTTGAAGTGGACAGGCAGCATATCCGGAACAAGGATAGTATGGGTCTTTATCATGTCCTCGGTGAACTTTGCATATTCAGGCATTTTTAACCTCCTTGTCTGCTTGTCATTTCTCCATAGCAGCCACAAGACTTCTCAGACGTATCCTTGCAGCGCCCAGATTGTTTATCTCGTCTATTTTAAGCTGAGTGTACAGCTTGCCCTTGTTTTCGAGTATAGCTCTTACTTCGTCGGCAGTAACAGCGTCGATACCGCAGCCGAAGGATACAAGCTGGATAAGCTGCATATCCGGCTGAGTTGTGACGTACTGTGCAGCCCTGTAAAGGCGTGAGTGGTAAGTCCACTGGTTGAGTACTCCCAGATGCGGGGTATGTGCAAGGTGCGCCACGCTGTCCTCGGTGACGACAGCCATACCCAGGCTTGTGATAAGCTTGTGGATACCGTGGTTTATCTCCTTGTCGATGTGGTAGGGTCTGCCGGCAAGGACGATTATATTGCGTCCTTCCTCCCGTGCCTGGCGGATAATTTCCTCAGCCTTTGCAGCGATATCACGGTGGAAGCTGTCAAGTGCCGCATACGCCTTATCAACAGCCGCCGGTATCATTCCCTTGATATTGAACCTGCTCAGCGACTCACGCAGTACTCTGACCACATTCTTGCGGATATTCAGATCCATGTAGGGGTGAATGAAGTTATCGTTGTTAAGGCGAGGGTTATTGGCGATAAGGAGTTCCGGATAGTAGGCAACTACAGGGCAGTTGAAGTGGTTATCGGAGTCACCCTCGTCAAGGTTGTAGCTCATGCAGGGGTAGAAGATGAAGTCAGCACCCTTGTCAAGGAGACTTTCCACATGACCATGAGTAAGCTTAGCCGGGTAGCAGACCGTATCCGAGGGGATAGTGTGCTGACCAAGATAGTATATCTGTCGGCTGGACTCGTCGCTGAATACCACCTTGAAGCCCAGTTCAGTAAAGAGAGTATGCCAGAAAGGCATCTGCTCATAGAAACTCAGTGCCAGAGGCAGACCTACAGTTCCTCTTGGGTGAGGTGGCTGGGCGCTCTTTTCCAGGGAGATTATACTGCTGTACTTGTACTCATAGAGGTTGGGAACGTTATTCTTCTTAGCCTTGCCGCTTCCCTTTTCGCAGCGGTTACCGGAGATGAAATTGCGTCCCTTGCCGAAATTTATGATATTAAGCTGACAGTTGGCAGTACATCCGCCGCACTGTGCGCTTTTTGATGTGTATGAGAAATTGTCAAGGTCGGTCTTATTGATGATGCCAGACTCGCCGGTACTCTTTTCCTTAGCGTAAAGAGCGCAGCCGAATGCGCCCATAAGTCCGGAAATAGCAGGACGGATAACATTTCTGCCCAGTTCCTTTTCAAAGGAGCGCAGAACAGCGTCATTGAGGAAAGTACCGCCCTGAACGACGATATTCTTTCCCAGTTCGTCCGGAGAGTTTGCACGGATGACCTTGTAGATAGCGTTTTTGATGATAGAGGAGGACAGTCCTGCGGAGATATCCTCCACGGTAGCGCCGTCCTTCTGAGCCTGCTTTACAGAGCTGTTCATGAATACGGTGCAGCGAGAACCCAGGTCAACCGGATGCTTTGCGAAAAGTCCAAGCTGTGAAAACTCTGCAATATCGTAGCCCAGCGCCATTGCAAAGGTCTGAATGAACGAGCCGCAGCCAGAGGAACAGGCTTCGTTGAGCATAATGGAGTCGATGCTGTGGTTCTTTATGCGGAAGCACTTGATGTCCTGACCGCCGATGTCGATGATAAAATCAACATCAGGGCAGAAGTAAGCCGCAGCCTTGAAATGGGCAACAGTTTCAACTATACCGTGGTCGATGGAAAGTCCTGCCCGGATAAGGTCTTCGCCGTAACCTGTTACAGCCGAACCCTTGATATGGATATGGGGGTTCATTTCGCTGTAGATGCGCTTTACCTGCTCCGCTATCTTGTCAAGAGGCTGACCCTGGTTTGAGGAGTAGTGCTGGTAGAGGATCTTGCCCTCGTCGGAAATAAGCACCAGCTTTGTGGTAGTAGAACCTGCGTCGATACCCAGGTACGCATCGCCCCTGTATGTACGGATATCCTCATAGCCTAAGTCGAACTTCTTATGGCGGTCGATGAACTCATCATACTCAGCCTGTGAACTGAACAGCGGCTCACCTGTAATTATATCGTCGTTAGCCCTTGCTGACGCTATCTTCTTTGCCAGATCAGCAATGGTGTAATGCTCCGCTTCACTTTCAGCAGCGTACAGAGAGCAGCCGAATGCCACGAATACCGGCGCTTCCTTTGGGAATATCGCATGAGCCTCGTCCAGACCCAGTGTGCGGACGAATGCCTTTCTCAGACCTGTAAGGAAGAACAGCGGGCCTCCCAGGAACAGCACCTTTCCCTCGATAGACCTGCCCTGTGCCAGACCGGAAACCGTCTGGTCAACAACAGCCTGGAAGATACTTGCAGAGATGTCTTCACGTCTTGCGCCCTGATTGAGAAGGGGCTGGATATCAGACTTAGCGAATACTCCGCATCTTGAAGCGATAGGGTATATCTTCTGCGCACGGAGGGACAACTCGTCCAGTTCGTCGGCGGTAATGCCCAGAAGTGTTGCCATCTGGTCGATGAATGCACCTGTGCCGCCGGCGCATGAACCGTTCATACGCTGCTCAACGCCGCCGGTCAGGAAGATGATCTTAGCGTCCTCGCCGCCAAGTTCTATGACAGCATCAGCGTCCGGCTGCTTATCCTTAACCGCCAGGAAAGCCGCATGGACTTCCTGCACGAAAGGTATACCAGCACTATTTGCCAGACCCAGACCCGCAGAACCGGTTATACAGACGGTGAATTCGTCCTCCGGATAGTCAGCCTGAATGAGTTTAAGCTGGTCAGTAACAGTCTCCTTTACCTTAGAAAGGTGTCGCTGATATTTTGAGTAAATGATATTATGCTCCGCATCGGTTATAACAGTCTTAACTGTCGTTGAGCCTACGTCAATGCCAAGAGAATATCTGTTCGCCATATTCCACCTCAAATAAAACTTCAATATCTGCCACGTTCCGGCAGCAATATTTTTTCACCTTATATTATACTACATATTTCTGAAAAAATAAAGTGGAAATTTTATTTTCTTGGCTTATATCAATTATGGTCGGTTTTGGGCGATATTTTTGGCTGATTTGCCAACATTATACCGCATTTACCACCCAATTTGTTAATGCACATAGTATTACTCCCACGACGGTAGGAATAGCTATTGCAAGCGCCGTCCATTTCACGCTTTTAGTTTCCTTGAGAATGGTCAGGCAGGCAGTAGCGCAGGGGAAATGCATTACCGTGAATATCATCATGCACAACGCCGTACTCATGTCCCAGCCCTGTGACGCAAAAAGTTCACTCAGACCAGCACTTTCGGTGAGGGCTTCGCCGCCGGTGCATATCATTGCGATCACCGGTACTACTATCTCGTTCGCCGGGAAACCCAGGAGAAATCCCAGAAGTATGCTGCCGTCCAGCCCCAGAAAACGCCCTGCCGGAGCGAGAAAGTCCGCCGCATATTCCAGAAGCGGCTGTCCGCCGGGACGGATATTCCCCAGAAGCCATATTATAAGTCCGCAGGGCGCTGCCGCCGCACAAGCCCTCCCAAGCACGAAAATCGTCCGGTCAAGGAGCGAGCGGACTATCACACGTCCCACCTGGGGAACTCTGTAAGGCGGAAGTTCCAGAGTGTACGCCGAGGGGATACCACGGAGAAGCGTCCGGCTGAGAACGAAGGAAGTGAGCCAGGTCACACAGAACCCCAGAAGTATCACTCCCGGCAGGACAAGTGCCGCAGCGCTGCCCATGACCGGCACAAGAAACATCGCAGTCAGGGCGATAAGCGTGGGGAATCGTCCGTTGCAGGGCATGAAGTTGTTGGTGAGTATGGCAATGAGCCGTTCCCGTGGGGAGTCGATCATTCTGCATCCGGTCACTCCGCAGGCATTGCAGCCGATGCCCATTGCCATAGTTATCGCCTGTTTTCCGCACGCTCCGGAGCATCTGAAACAGCCGTCAAGGTCGAAGGCGATACGTGGCAGAAGTCCGAAGTCCTCCATAAGCGTGAACAGCGGGAAGAATATCGCCATTGGCGGCAGCATCACGGATATGACCCAGGTAACTGTCTGATACACTCCCTCGATAAGCGCTCCCCTGAGCCAGCCGGGAGCGCCGGACAGCGCCGTGTACAGGTATTCCCCCAGTTCTGCAAAGCACCTCCGGAGCAGATCGGAGGGATAGTTCGCGCCAACAGCCGTTATCCAGAGAAGCAGGGCGAATATCATAAGCATTACCGGTATACCGGTAACAGGGTGGAGGAATATCCGATCAAGACGGCGGTCACGGCGGAAAGGGTCGGAGTCGCTGTGCGTTACCGCCTGAGAAGCTATCTGGCTTGCACGGTTAAGGTAAGTCTCTCCCTCCGGCAGCGGCTCGCCATTTTCAAGAGCAAGGCGCAAAGGGCTTTCATCGTAAGCGTCCGGCACTTCCCCGGAAAGCATATTGGAAACGGCTTCCTTCAGTTCATCAAGTCCCCTTCCGCTTCTGGCAGAAGTTCCCACCACTGTCACTCCCAGCAGTTCGCTAAGCCGGGGAATATCAATGGTTATGCCCTTTTTTGCCGCCTCGTCAAGCAGATTCACGCAGACCACCGTCCGGGGCAGGAGTTCAATTATCTGCAAGGCAAGGCTCAGATTTCGCTCCAGACAACAACCGTCGCAGACTACTACCGCCCCCTCAGTTTCCGGTGAGCATACAGCCTTTGCCGCCGCAGTTTCCTCGGCGCAGTTTGAGAGAAGTGAGTACACACCCGGAGTATCCGCCAGACGCACCTTCTCCCCGTTCAGCGTGAAACTGCCCTCAGCGCAGTCCACAGTCTTGCCTGCCCAGTTGCCGGTATGCTGGTGCAGTCCGGTAAGGGCATTGAAAACCGTGGATTTCCCCACATTCGGGTTGCCCGCAAGGACTATCAGATGTTCAGCCATAGTATCGCCTCCTGGTAATACTATGCTGCACTATGCCCCGAAATGACAAAAGACCTGCCCGGAAAAGCCCGGACAGGTCTTGGATAACGTGTAAATTACTTCAGGGGAAGCTCTGCTACTGTTACAACGCCTGCGTCGATCTGCTGCATGATGAAAGCGTCCTTAGCATCAACAACATTATCAGCGTTTACATCGCAGTTTGCAAGTGCCTTGTCGGAAAGGCTGTACTTAGCCTTGTTAGCGGAGTACTGAAGAACCATAACGATATCGGAGATAGTCAGTTCTTCGTTTCCGTCAGCGTCGCCCCAGATCTTGTCTCCGGAAGAAACGTTGCTTGTGCCTTCCTTGTAAGTACCACCAATCGTGAATACTACCTTGATAGTCTTCTCAACAGTAGTGTCGCCGGAGATACCGAAGTCAACACCGCCGTTAGCGCCCCAGTTTGCTCTGAAATAAGCTCTGGTCTTTCCTGTATTCTCGAAGTATCTCAGGTTAACAGCGTCAGGCTCGTCAGCGAGAGTCTGCTCAACGCCGTCAATGTAGAAGTGGTCGATAGTAAGTGTCAGGTTGGGGAATGTGTCAGTAGTGAAGTAGCTGTCGAACTCATCAATGCTCTCGATCTCCAGCATGAGGAAGTCGATAGTCTCAGAGCCTTCAGCCAGATTCCACTGTACCTCGAAAGTACCATTGCCGTCAACCTCTGCCATATTCTCGGTATCAGCAGCCTCAGTAGCACTCCATACAGAGTTTGAGCCTACAGAACCAGCCAGATAAGCGTTAGCGTAAACGCCTGTGTAGGACTCAGTAGTAACGTCAGGATCAGAAGTTGTAGTAGCTGTTGTTGTGGTAGTCTCGGTAGCTGTAGTTGTGGAAGTAGTTGTTGTGGTAACTGTCTCAGTTGTGGTAGTTACCTGATCGCCCTCAACGGGGATATTGCCGTCGAAAATAAGAGTAACAGAGTCGATAGTGATAGAAGCCTCGCCGGACTTGCACCATGTCCACCAGTTTTCAAGTTTCAGGTAATCCATGTCGATAACGCCGGCAGCAGTCTCAGTAACAGCGCCGTCATCGTCCCATGCGATATTGAATGTATCAGGCTTTAAGTCGATAACGGCTGTAGAATCGTTGATGCCTACAACAGTATCAATATTTGAATAAGCCAGAGTGCCAGCATCAGTCTTAACATTGAAGCTTGCAGCGATATCGCCGCTCATTTCCGTGTTTGTGCCGTCGGTCTGTGTGATAGTGAAGTTAACAACAGCAGACTCAGGATTTACGCCATACTCCTTGTAGGGTTTCAGGTCGATCTGCCAGTAGGTCTTGCCGTTCTTGTCAGTAGCAGCAATATCAGCGGCATTGATATTTATTCTGTCAGACTTTGTAGTATCAGAACCGCCGCCGGAATTTGCAGCAGATGCGAAGATCTCACCGATCTTGCTGTCATACCAGGAAAGTGCAGATCTGTTGAAGTAAGCCATATCGCCTGCGCCGTTATTGTATACTGACATATCCCATACTACAGGGCACATACCTTCCTTGCCAAGAGCGTAGGTAGCAACTTCCTTCAGGAATGCGTACATAGACTCCTTGTCCTTGCCGCCCTCGGTACTTGTATCAACGCCGTACTCACCGATGATAACGGGGATACCATTCTTGATGAACTTATTCTCCAGCTTGTCGAAGTCATTCTGGAGGGTAGTCTTGTCAGCATTGCTGCCCCATGTCTCCTGGTGACCCCAGGTAGAAGTGGTCTTGGCAACGCAGAACTGCGGTGGCTCGTAGTAATGGCATGAAACAGCGATCATCTTAGCTGAATCGGTAGGAGCAGTAAAGTCATTAAGCAGCTTGGAGGTGTTATTGCTGGGAGCGCACACCAGAAGCAGACGCTTAGCGTTATTGCCGCCTGTAGCACGGACGGTATCAACGAAAGCCTGGTTGAAGGTCTGCTGCTGAGCGGAGGTAGAGAAGGAAACCTCGTTAGTACCCTCGAATACCAGATGCTCGTCATAGCTTGCAAAATTAGCAGCAATAGCCTTCCAGAGGTTTGTGAACTTAGTGGTATTGCTCTCAGACTTTATCCAGTCCTCATCGTGGTGGGTGTTGATGATAGCGTACATACCGTTATCCAGCACATAGCCCACTACTTTCTTGATACGTGCAACGTAATCCTCATTGATAGATGAGCCGTCAGAGGACATCATCTGATACCATGTGATAGGGATACGGACGGTATTGAAACCGCTTTTCTTGATCTCCTTTATCATGGCTTCTGTGGTTTCGGGGTTGCCCCATGCAGTCTCAATAGCTGTAGGGGTGAGTGGGTTTGTCCAGGTATTGGTGCAGTCGAAGGTGTTGCCTAAATTCCAACCCTGACCCATATCCTCAACAAGCTCAACGGCGGTCATGTCTGCGGCATTGGCAGTGCCTAAGCTGCCGATGTCGATGATGCACATAGAAGCTGCCATAACTGAGGAAGTAGCAGCAGCCAGTGCCTTTTTGAGTATCTTCATAGATATCAAACTCCTTTACATTAATGTTACCTTAACTTTAGCATAAAACCGCAGGATTGTCAACGGATAAAAGAAAATTTACCACCGATGGCGAATTTATTTGGTGACTTTCTACAACGCAAAAGTCACTGTTTTAGTGATATTCCATAATTAACCCGCAAGCTTAAAAGATGCATATATACCGCAGAAAAGTGGCAGTATTGCAGAAATCTCAGCGGTGGAGAAAATGCATCTGAAGTGGACTATATAAATAAAAAGCACTCTGCATGATACAGAGTGCTTCGGCAAGTCATTCGCTCAGCTTGTGGTTTTCGATGATAAGCCTTACCGTCTGGAAAAGGTATGGTTTAAGGCTTTCGATATCACAAGGCTCTTTATTGAGTATAGCCTGGTAACAGGTGGAGGAGGTAAGCTCGATTATCATAAAAAGCATTATCTCCGGATCACGGAACTTGCAGGGTGCGTCCTCCAGCATAGTGCGGTATATCTCTCTGAAATCCACGTCGTCCTCAGCAATGGGAGCGCTGTAGGTATTCTTGAAAAGCCCCCAGCTAAGGTTCTTGGAAATAAATGTAAGGAGCGACTGGTTCTCATTCAGCTGCCCCAGGATATTGTCCAGTATGCTGATTATCTTGTCCTCAAACGCCATTGTCCCAAGCCCCGGTGAAAGCGCCTTGACAGCGTTGGTGAGAAGCTGGCTGGACTTGTGCGCTACCAGTCTGTTGCGGATATCATACTTATCCTTGAAGTAAAGGTAGAAAGTACCCTTTGCAACGCCAGCCTTGCTTACAATATCGGAAATAGAGGTCTTGCTGAAGCCTTTGGTAGTAAAAAATTCAAAAGCTGTTTTAAGCAGAGATGATTCCTTCTGCTGTTTGTTGGTGTCGATCTTTCCCATAAGATTCACCTCATTCCTTTTCTTTCAGCATCATTTATACTTAGTAAACTCCGGTTAACTTTCCGGCATCTTTATACTATTATACTGCATAATTCCCTCCCTGTCAAGCTTGCAAAATGACTACTGGTCACTATTATTTTTTCTGTAATTTGTGCAGTCTTACAAAAATATGACCAAAAGTCATTTTTCTTGCAAAAAGATATTGACTATCGGTCATTTTTGGAATATACTGTAACTATCAAAGAAAATCACTTCGGAGAAAGGACGATACGATATGCTTAAATTCGGAAAATTTATTGCTAAACACCGGGTACTGATACTGCTGATCGGTCTGCTGCTGCTTATCCCGTCAGCTATCGGCTACCTGCACACACGGGTCAACTACGACATTCTCTCCTATCTGCCAAAGGATATTGATACTATGGTAGGTCAGGATATCCTGAAAGATGAATTTGGTCAGGGAGGCTTTTCACTGGTTCTGGTGGAGGGCATGAGCGACAAGGACGTGGCGGCTACGGCTGATAAACTCAAAGCTGTGGATCACGTTTCCGACGTGGTATGCTACCAGTCACTCACTGACCTTACTATCCCGAAAGAGATACTCCCCCAGAAGGTGTTCGACTTTTTCAACAAGGGCGACACTACCATGATGGCGGTATTCTTCGACGACACCACTTCCGCCGACGGCACTCTCGCAGCCGTTGACCGTATGCGTGAGATAACCGGCGAGCAGGTGTTCATCAGCGGAATGAGTGCTATCACCGACGATATGAAGCACCTTTCCGACAGCGAGTCCATTATCTACGCCGTTATAGCGGTTATCCTCACAAGCATCGTGCTTGTGCTGGCTATGGATTCGTTCCTTATACCGGTTTTCTTCATGGCGAGCATCGGTCTTGCTATCGCCTGGAACTTAGGCTCTAACTTCTTCATGGGCGAGATATCCTTCCTCACTCAGGCGCTTGCACTTGTACTCCAGCTTGGCGTTACTATGGACTACTCCATTTTCCTCTGGCACAGCTACAAGGAACAGCTCCTCACCTACGACAACAAGCAGGAAGCTATGGCGCACGCAATCGCCGCTACCATTACTTCCGTTGTCAGCAGTTCATTCACTACCGTTGCCGGATTCCTGGCAATGTGCTTTATGAGTTTCACACTCGGTCTTGACCTGGGAATCGTTATGGCAAAGGGCGTTGTATGCGGCGTTATTTCCTGCGTAACAGTACTTCCGGCAATGATACTCATTTTCGAGAAGCCCATAACAATGACCTCTCACCGTGACCTGATGCCCGACCTTAGCGGAATATCAGAGTTCATCGTGAAGAAGTCGTGGATATTCATAACAGCCGCCGTTGTGGTACTTATCCCGGCGTTCTACGGCTACAACCACTATAACGTCTACTACAAGCTTGACAGCACTCTCCCGGCTGAACTGGAAAGCGTTATCGCTAACACAAAGCTTCAGGAGGATTTCAATATGCCAAGCACCCATATCCTCTTAGCTGACGCAAAACTTCCCTCCAAGAGCGCTAAGAAGATGATGAACGAGATCGAAGATGTAGACGGCGTACAGTTCGCAATGGGTATGGATTCACTGGTAGGCTCAGCTATCCCTGAGGAAGTCCTCCCCGACGATATCAAGGGAGTACTCAAAGGCGATAAGTGGCAGCTTATCCTTATCGGCTCGGAGTACGAAGTAGCTTCCGACGAAGTAAATGAACAGGTATCTGCCCTCAAAGACATCATAAAGAAGTACGACAGCAAGGCAATGCTTATCGGTGAAGCACCTGCCACAAAAGACCTTATCGAAATAACCGACAATGACTTCAAGGTAGTAAGCATACTTTCTATCGCTGTTATCTTCCTTATCATAGCCATTACTTTCAAGTCCGTTTCTCTGCCGGTAATACTTGTCTCAGTTATCGAGCTTGCTATCATGATAAATCTGGGAATCGCCTACTATACCGGCACTGAACTGCCTTTCATCGCATCGGTAGTTATCGGTACTATCCAGCTTGGCGCAACCGTTGACTATGCGATACTCATGACCACCCGCTACCGCACTGAGCGCAGCAGCGGAAAATCCAGAACTGAGGCAATCACCATATCCCTCAGTACTTCGATCAAGTCCGTAATAACCTCCGCTTTAGGCTTCTTTGCGGCAACAGTAGGCGTTGCGTTCTACTCAGATATCGGACTTATCTCATCACTGTGCGTACTCCTTTCAAGAGGTGCGCTGATATCAATGGTGGTAGTCATCGGAGTGCTGCCTTCCATGTTCATGCTTTTTGACAAGCTTATCTGCAAGACCAGTTCCGGCTTCAAGCCCTCGACTGGCACACCTGTTTCCAATGAACAGGAACTCAGTCCTGTTCACTGATATTCAATATAATTCTCCATAACCCCTCCGCAGTTCGGCGGAGGGGAAAACAAAAATGCGAAGTTCACTGAAAGGAGTAAATATTATGAAAACTTATAAAAGAGTTATTGCTGCTGCACTTGCTATTGCAGTTTCCGCAGGCGCTACAGGTTCTATCGCAATCGCAAAGAACTCAAAGGCTCAGACAAATGAAAAGGAATCCCCGGAAAATTCCGCCGGAACTGATACCGAAAGAGAAGCCACTGATGCTCTGCTTTCAAAGGACGAGACAGTTTACGTCCTCTGCGGCGGCGACAGCGCTGTTAAGAACGTTATTGTAAGCGACTGGCTGAAAAATCCCCAGGCACTTTCAAATATATCCGATATATCCGACCTTGCGGATATCGTAAACGTCAAGGGCGACGAGGTTTTCGATCAGTCCGGCGATTCATTAAGCTGGAAGGCTGAAGGCAATGATATCTACTACAAGGGTACTTCCGACAAGGCGCTCCCCGTTGATGTTACTATCTCCTACTTCCTTAACGGCAATCCCATTTCCCTTGATTCCCTCAAGGGCAAAAGCGGTCATGTCACTATCCGCTGGGACTACAAGAATAACCAGACCACTCAGGTAACTGTTGACGGCAAGAAGCAGGAAATGCACGTTCCGTTCATGGCTGCAAGCGCCGCTGTTCTGGATACTTCCAAGTTCCTGAACGCTGAAGTCACCAACGGCAAGATAATCTCCGACGGCGAACGCCTTATCGCTGTTGGTATGGGATTCCCAAGTCTGGGCGATGACCTGGGTCTGGACGAAATTGACGGTCTGGACGTGAATATCCCGGACTACTTCGAGATATCCGCTGACGTTACCGGCTTCGAGATGAATTCCTCCGTAACTGTAGTATCTAACGAGATATTCTCCGATATGGACTTAGATGAAGATATTGACCTGGGCGACCTCAGTGACAAGATAAAGGAACTCTCCGACGGCGCTGAGCAGCTTTGCGACGGTACTGCCGAACTCTACGACGGTATCTCTCAGCTTTCCGATAAGTCGGGCGAACTTACCGACGGAGTTAATAAACTTCTCGACGGTTCAGCACAGCTCAAAGACGGTTCACTCCAGCTTAAATCAGGCGCAGACGAACTTTCCTCCGGTTCTGGTAAACTTTCCGAGGGCGCAGATACCCTCACCTCCGGCGCAAAGGAACTGTCAGACGGCATCGCTTCTGCTAAGGACGGCTCTGGTAAACTTGCCGATGGCGCTTCTGCCGCAAAGGAGGGCGCTGACGCATTAGCCGAGGGCATGAAGTCCGCTGACGAGGGCGCTTCTCAGCTTGCTGACGGTCTGGGCGAAGCAAAGGACGGTTCTGACCAGCTTACCGCCGGATTCACTCAGGTAACTGACGGCGCACAGCAGCTTAAAGACGGCGCAGGCGCTCTTACTGACGGCGTTGCACAGATATCTGACGGCAGCGCTAAGCTTGAATCAGGAGCAGGCGAACTTTCCGGAAATATGGCTAAATTCTCCGAAGGCGCTAAGACCCTCAGCGACTCCGCACAGCAGCTTTCACAGGGCATAACCTCCGCACACTCCGGCGCTGACGCTCTTGCAAAGGGAATCTCCGACGCTAAGACCGGCGCTGACACAATAGCCCAGGGCGCTGATGCTCTCAGTGTCGGCGCACAGCAGCTTTCCGAAGGCGCTGCGGCTCTTGCACAGGGCAAGGACGCTCTTACTGCCGGAACTGACCAGCTTACCGAGGGCGCACAGCAGCTTTCGCAGGGTATAGATACTGCCGGGGAAAGCCTGAGTACCACCATAGCTTACAATCAGCAGGCACTCTCTGCACTGACCGCACTCTATCAGCAGTCACCCTCCGAGGAACTGGCGCAGGCTATCGGTATACTTCAGCAGACTATCGACGGTCAGCAGCAAATAGCTGCACAGATGCAGGAGGGCGGACAGCTTAGCGACGGCGCTTCTGCACTTGCCGATGGCGCACAGCAGATAAGCGGCGGCGTATCTCAGCTTACTGATGGCGCAGCGCAGCTTGGCGGCAAAATGGCAGAATTCTCCGACGGAATCTCAGCCGTTTCCGCAGGTCTTGGTCAGCTTAGTGCAGGGCTTGAAAATGCGCAGACCGGTTCTGCACAGCTTTCCGAGGGAATGGATACCCTCGACAACGGCGGTCAGGCACTTTCAGCCGGTGCGCAGCAGCTTTCCGGTTCGTCAGTACTCCTTGCCCAGGGCGCAGAGGCACTCTCAAAGGGCGCAAGCGACTTAAACGGCGGTATCACTGCATTTTCTCAGGGCAGCGGTACACTTATCGGCGGACTTGATTCCCTTGCAGACGGTATCCGTCAGCTTTCCGAGGGTAACTATTCCCTTAATATGGGACTTTCTCGGCTCACCGCAGGCGCAACTGACCTGAAAGCCGGTACAGCACAGCTTTACACTGGTTCACTTTCACTGTCCGAGGGACTTTCCGATCTGGGCGCAGGTTCAGCGGAACTGGACGGCGGACTTGCACAGCTTCTTGCAGGCGGCAATAAGCTTTACGCCGGTGCAGGCGAGATAAGCAGCAACATGAAGAAGGTAGCTTCCGGCGCATCTGAACTCAGCGCAGGTGCTTCCTCACTCAGCGGCGGCGCATCGGAACTCTACGGCGGAGTAAGTACCCTGAACGACGGAACAGCGGCACTGGTAGACGGAGTTTCCCAGCTTAAAAACGGCGCAAAGGAACTGAACGAGGGCATGATAAAGTTCAATGACGAGGGCATAAGCAAGATCACCGGCGCACTTGATGAGCAGCTTCCGGACATCATCGACCGCTTCAAGGCAGTCCGTGAGGCATCTCAGCAGTACACCTCATTCTCCGGAAAGTCCGACGATATGGACGGCACAGTAAAGTTCATCTATATGTTCGACGGCACAGACTAAGTTATATAACTGTGCGGTGTTGCCTAAATAAAAAAACGGCAGGTACTTTGGAAGTATCTGCCGTTTTTTTGGTTATTACTTATTGTAGCCGTTGGGATTGTTCTTCTGCCAGTTCCAGCTATCACGGCACATATCAGCAAGGGTCTTTTCGGTCTTCCAGCCAAGAACTCTCAGCGCCTTGTCAGCGTTTGCATAGCTCTCCGGCAGATCTCCCGGACGGCGCTCGCCGTACACATGAGGAACAGGTACGCCGTTTACTTTCTCAAATGTATCAACTATCTCTGTAACACTGTAAGGTGTGCCTGTACCCAAGTTGAATACCTCCACGCCCTTGTGTCCGAAAACATAGTCCACTGCCTTGACGTGACCCTTTGCCAGGTCAACAACATGGATATAGTCACGTCTGCAAGTACCGTCGGGTGTATCGTAGTCCTTGCCGAAAATGGTAAGCTTCTCACGTCTGCCGACTGCAACCTGTGAAACGTAGGGCATAAGGTTATTGGGGATACCCTGGGGGTCTTCGCCCATTCTTCCGGAGGGGTGAGCGCCGATAGGATTGAAGTATCTCAGGAGTACTACAGAAAGTTCAGCATCAGCCTTAGAAGCGTCCTCAAGTATCTGCTCCATCATTACCTTAGTCCAGCCGTAGGGATTTGTGCAAGTTCCACGCTTCATCTCCTCGGTGTAGGGAACAGGATTTTCCTCGCCGTAAACTGTAGCGCTGGAGGAGAATATGATATTATGAACGCCGTACTTGCTCATGCACTCCAGAAGTGAGAGAGTGGTGTCGATATTATTGCGGTAGTACATGACCGGCTTTGCCACGGATTCGCCCACGGCTTTCAGTCCTGCGAAGTGGATAACTGCGGAGATATCGTTATCCTTGAACACATTTTCCAGCTTGTCGGTATCCTTGATATCAAGTTCATAGGTGGTAACGGACTTGCCTGTTATTTCCTCGATACGTCTTACAGCTTCCGGGGAACTGTTTGAATAGTTGTCAACGATCACTACATCATAGCCTGCTTCAAGGAGTTCCACGGCAGTATGACCGCCTATATATCCTGCACCGCCTGCGAGAAGGATCTTACCCATTGTTATTACCTCCAATTAATCTGCTTTGTAAAGTTCGCTTATTTCCGAGCGCTTTTCTCTGCCCATAAGACCGTAAAGTTTTTCTGAGGGGTCAGCGCCGTTATAGATTATGTCGTATACTGCTGCGATGATAGGCAGTTCGATGCCATACTTTTTGGAAAGGGTCATAGCCGGTTTCAGGGCATTGATACCCTCTACAACCATGCCTACCTTTTTGATAGCCTCGTCAGCGGAAAGTCCCTGACCGATGTAAGTACCGGCGGTATAGTTTCGGCTGTGTACGCTAAGTGCGGTAACGATAAGGTCACCGATTCCAGCCAGACCATAGAAAGTCTGTTCCCGGCAGCCAAGCTGCATACCCAGCCGCTTTATCTCAGCCATACCACGGGTGATGAGTGCCGCTTTGATGTTATCTCCCAGACCCAGACCGCAGAGCATACCAGAAGCCAGAGCAATGATATTTTTCAGAGCGCCGCAGAGTTCCACGCCCTTGATATCGGTATTTGTGTAAACACGCATACAGGTATTCATGAACACGTCTTGGATAACCTCAGCAGTTTCAAGATCAGGGCATGATGAAAGGATAGTGGTAGGCATATACCTGATAACTTCCTCAGCATGAGTCGGACCTGAAAGTGCGGCGATGCGTATTTTCTTCTCCTTTGCGATGCTGCCCAGTTCGTCAGCGATGACCTCGGTCATGGACATAAGGGTATCCGGCTCGATTCCCTTTGCAACGCTTACGATTATCTGCCCCTGTTTCAGGAAAGGCGCAGCAGTCCGTGTAGTGGAGCGGATAAACGGCGAAGGTACAGCGGCAATGAGCATATCATTCCCTGTACAGACCGCCTGAGTATCTGTAGTATACCTCATAGTTTCCGGCAGAACTATATCCGGGAACTTAGGGTGGATATGAGTGTTTTCAAGGTTCTGTATTTCTTCGGGAAGTGCAGACCAGACTGTAACACTGTGTCCGCTTCCTGCGAGCATTCTGGCAAGGGCGATGCCCCATGTGCCTGCTCCCAAAATTCCTATATTCATAAATTATTCCTCCTGAAATAAATGTCAAGAAAAGTGCTGTGATGATATGTATTTTACCAGTACTTCCTCGGTGAGCCATACGCCGTTATCGCTGACGAAGAACCTTATCCCGTCACGGTGCATAGCGGCGCTGTCGATCTCAAGGACTACCGGAGTTTTTCCCTTCCAGCGCCTTGCGGACTGCCAGGCTTTTTCTATATCAGCCTGCATATGTACAGCGTGGCGCTTACATTTGCTTATACTGCCGCTCTGGTATATCTGGTCTGCGGCAGCGGTATTAGTACCGTGGTAAAGTTTATCCGGCGGAGTTTGCTCTGTCACCTCCGGCTCTATCCAGGATATGGAATGACCCTGACAGCATTTGATGCTTTTGCCGTCGCTGCTGAAACGGTATCTTCCCTTTTCGTCCTGGGAGACTACCTCCTCCAGGAGACTTCTGTCGATATTGTAGGAGGTATGGGAATTTACCGCAGCTATCAGCTTATCTACCGGCACATACCCGTGTCTGTCCATGTCCTTTTCAAGACCGGCTTCTTCCGGCTTGTGGCGCAGGAGAAGACACAGGTACACCGAGAGTTTCTGCTTATTTACTGCCATTTTGACACCTTCTCGAACCTGCGGTGAAGCAGAACATTCGCTTCATAGCGGAGTTTATCACGATGTAAGAAGATGCCCTTGATTATGCGGAACGGAAACAGAAGCGGCAGGAATATTCTGTGTCTGTAGAAGAACGGGTAGTACTCTTTCAGCCAGCCCATGCCGGGGAAAAGTCTGCCCCAGACGTAGTGGAGCTTAGAACCGTGGTTCTTCTGACCGATACCGTTGGAGATAGTATTTCTCACTGTTCCGTATGCGCCGGAGAAGATATAGTAGTCAAGTATCTTCTTGTCCTCCAGATTCAGACCGCCGTACCTGAAAAGGGTAAGTGCGATATAGGTACGCATATTCTCATAGTCCGCAGCACCAAGTTTTTTCAGTTCCTCGCTGATATACTCCCTGTCAAGCTTATTTGAGAACCTGCCGAGGAATACATAAGCGTCCAGCAAGCTTCTCAGACCTGTGCCGCCGCTGGAGTAGTGAAGGTATTCGTTCACAGTCATGAAGATGTAGAAGTCGTTCAGACCGAACTCATACTCGCAATCAGTACCGGGGCGGAGGATAAGCTTCTCCATTATATGCCTGTAGTAGCTGCGTATACGCTCATCAGCGGAGTCCTTGATGAGTCCGGAGAAAAGCTTGAAATTACAGGAAGGCTCTTTGTGGTAGCAGTCGTGTCTTCCAGCACCGAACTTATCACAACTATATCCCATAGACTCCATGATCTCCCTGATACGCTCACGGTATTCCGGATCAAAAAGGATATCGTTATCTGCCATTTGTCTCATACCCAGACGAGGGTAGATATTTTTCAGCAGTATGCCTTTAAGGGGCATATGCCATATGTGTTCTTTTTCGAGTGCAGCGAAAAGCTCCTCTCTGTCGCAGTCCATAAGCACGTTCTTGCGGATAGACTTGTTCTTAGCCTCAGTAAAGTCCGGGCGGTTGATGCCGCAGCTTTCCAGAGCATAGGCGCAGACAGCGGTAAGTGAATGAGACTGTGCTATCTCAAAAACAGCATCTAAGTCCATCTGCTGCAAACGCTTTGATGAGGGTTTCTTTCCGTTTATAATACTTGCCACAAGGTGGAGCATATCGTAAGCATTCTTGCGGTACTCGTTTCTGTTCATCGGTAATCACCTCTGTATCAGTAATTTCGTTGACGGAATATGCCGTCTTCGTATCCTTGGATAGATTTATCACTGTCAGCCATTTCAAGGCGCTGCTGAGCCCAGACGCAGTACTGCGGATCAGCTTCGATGCCAAGGAAATGCCTGTCAAGTTTTTTAGCGGTAACGCTTGTAGAACCTGAACCGAGAAATGGGTCAAAGACCATATCACCCGGCTGGGAACTTGCGAGAATAAGTTTTGCCAGAAGTTTTTCCGGCTTCTGGGTAGGGTGTGCGGTATTTTCCGGCATTGACCAGAAAGGAATAGTGATATCGTCCCAGAAATTTGAGGGGCAGGTATCACGGTATCTGCCGTTTTCCGAGTCAGTCCAGTCCTTTGGCTTGCCGTCCACACGGTAGGGTGCAATGACCTTCCGGCGGATACGCACTTTGTCCAGATTAAAGGTGTACTTATCTGACTTTGTTGCGAACCATATATCCTCCATGCCGTTTTTCCAGTTAGCCTTAGCGCCTCTGCCTTTTTCACGCTGCCAGGTGATGCGGTTGCGAACGGTGAAGAATTCGCTGAGGACTCTGCCGATTATGAGACTTGACTCCCAGTCGCAGCAGACGTAGATAGTGCCGTCGTCTTTCAGAAGCGGAGCAACTATGCTGAGCCACTGGCGGGTGTAATCCTCATATTCATCGGTATGCTTTTTTGAGAAGGTACGGCTGCCGAACCTTTTTGTCAGGTTATACGGAGGGTCAGCCACGATAAGATCAGCGAATTTCTCCGGCAGCAGAGGGCAGACCTTGAAGGTATCGCCGAGGATAGTCTTATCGGTGATAGAGGATATATCCTCCGCAGGTTCACTGAGGGTAATGCACCGTTCGAGGAAGTGCTGACCCTCCTGGAGCGGTGTGTCGATAGTACGGTTTCGTGATGCTTTTATTTTCGGCATGATGTCACCGTTTATTCACTAAGCAGTTTTTCGAGTATCTCAGCGCTGTCGGAAACGCAGCCCCGGCATGAGCGCAGCGGTGCGCCGGTAAGAGCGCCTTTGAGTTCACGGCAGACAGCGGACTTATTGAGGGCGATAAATTTTTCCTCGAACTGTGATAATTTATTGCTGTCCTCACCGAACTTTTTAGCGAGGACGTACTGAGCGGCAAGAACAGCGCCGCATTTTGTCATACGTCCGCCGGCGAAAGGTTTAGCGGCAGCGGAAGCCTGAGATTCTGTAAGACCTGCATCATCTGCAAAAGCGCAGAGAACGGATTCTGAGCAGCTGTGGAAACTTTTGTGGAGTTCCACGGCTTTTTCGGAATTTTTCATAATATACCTCCGGAAAAGTTATACTGATTCCATTATAACATATGGCAAAGCAAATAGCAAGGATAACCGAAAAATTTCCACAAAAAAAGAAGCACCGCCGGAGGGAAATGGCGGTGCTTTCTATGAGAGGAATAAAGTATACAGCTTAATTAATGGGTCTTACTGACCTTCGTGGAAGAAGGTAGGAAGTGCGTCGTAAACGTAGTTTCTGACCTGTCCCCACCAGTGAACATTGCCCTGAGCAACCATGAAGTAGAAGTTGCCCTTGGAGAAGTCGGAGGTGTAGGTAAATTCGGAGCGGTTCTTCAGGTCTTCCATTTCGGGCTTCATGTTGCCGTAAGCCAGATCCTCTGAACCTGTAGCGCAGAAGAAGAAGTACTGGTTCTTTGCAAGACCAAGAGAATTTATCTCCTTTGTCAGGGAGTTCATACCCTCCCAGTTATTACCGCTCAGAGGCATGAAGTAACCAACCAGATCCATATCATGGTCAGCCACGCACCATGTTGAAAGTGCGCCCATTGAGAATCCGCCGTATGCACGGTGCATTCTGGAAGCCTTCAGGTCAGCCTCGGAGGTGGACTTAGCGTATGTGGAATACTTGCCCTCAACGAAAGGAACAACGCTCTTTCTGAACTCGTCGTAGAACTTTCCAGCCTCAGTCTTGTTGAAGGTAGGAGTTACAACGATAAGGGGTTCGAGTTCGCCGTTCATAATCATGTGGTCGAGGATATTAGCCAGCTTAACGTCCTTGCTGAAAATGGTATTCTCGTTCTCTCCGCCGCCGTGCATCAGGTAGAAGATGTTGTACTGCTTGTTAGCGTCGTAGCCGTAAGGGAGATAAACATTCAGCTTGTTAGTGCCGTTGATGCCGTTGTAGGACTCGTTGATGATAGTACCCTTCTGTGAGCATTCGTCAAGGTAGTTGCTGGGAGCAGCCTTGTACTGCATATTCTCAACATACTTGTAATCGCTCTTAGGAGGCTCAACGATCTCAGGCTCAGGGAAGTCAGCCAGTACACCAACGACGTACTGATTCATGAGAACCAGGTCATTTACCTCGAACTTGCCGTTGCCGTCGGTATCAGCAGCTCTGAGGACTTTGCTGTCAGTAGGAGCATTAGCAAGACATTCTCTTGCTTCGACCATATCGAAAACGTTTATCTTGCCGTCGAAGTTCAGGTCGCCGGGGCGAACGATCTTGATAACAGGCTGACCTGCGCCACCAATGACAGTACCCTCAACAGCGCCGTAGATATCGTCGATGTAGAAGTTATTTTCAGTCTTGTCGGTCTCAACGTAGATATACATATCTGTAGCACCCTCAGGGAGTGTGTAGCTTTCATTTTTAAGCTGTAACCACTCGCCCTGAGCGCAGTCGCCGGAAGCGATCTTGTCGTAGTGAGGCTTGCCGTCAGCGTCCTGATACTGTAGTGTCAGGTGGAAAGTATCATAATCGCCGCCGTCGAAGTAGGAAACGTTAGCGGAGAAGCTGTAAGCTGTGCCAGCCTTGAAAGCTCTGCCCAGCGGACGGATAGCGCCGTTCCATGAAGCTGTACGGTTCTGTACCAGGAGGGCTTCCTTACCCTCATAAGCGGTTCTGCCGCTTGTCATGACTGTGCCGTCGCCTCTGCCAGACCAGTTATCCATGTCGCCCTCGAAAGTGCTGTGGAAGAAGTAGCCGTTCTCGTCAGGCTCGATGTCCTTGATAACATGGCTGCCGGAGTAGTGAGAACCGTCGCCCCACTCGCTGTCGGGGATCATGGAAGTAACTCTGTTGTAAGCAGCCTTTGGGTTGCCGCTTGCGTCATAAAGCAAACCGTTGCTGCCGGATTTCAGCCATGAGTGACCGTCATCAGGACCCCATACCTGAACGAGAGTAACACGTCCGTCGGACTGAGGATTCTCGTTCCATTCCTTAGCAGCCTTGAAAATAGCCTCATACTTCTTAGCCTGGTCTTCGTAGGAGTACTTGCCGTTATCAACGCTTATATCAAGCTCAGTTATCTGAACATCGCAGCCGATAGACAGGTACTTCTTCATAGCGCTGACGTAAGTGCTTACGCCTGTGAAGCCTTCCCACTCAGCGCCGATATGGGACTGCATACCAACGCCGTCCAGCAGACCTTTTTCGTAAAGGCTCTTGCACATGGTATAGATGCAGTCACGCTTGTGATCCCAGTATTCATTATAATCATTGTAGTAAAGGTCGCAGCCTTCGGGAGCGTACTTATTTGCGTAGATGAAAGCCTGCTCAACGAAGGAGTTATTGCCGTAGATCTGTACCCAGGGGGACTTGCCGTTTCCGTAGCCGGGTTCTCTTGCGCCGCCGGCGTTAGCGGTACGGTTGTAGTCGTCACTTACGCACTCGTTGCAGACATCGTAGGAGTAAAGGTCGAGGTCGGGGTACTGGGCAGCGAAAGCAGCGAACATATTCTTTATGTAGCTTTCCATACGCTGATTCATAACGTCCTTGCTTACCCACTGACCGTACTGGTCGAAGTTCTCCTTGAAGAACCACTCAGGAGTCTGGCTGTGCCAAACCAAAGTATGACCACGGAAGCCGATACCGTGGCTTGCACAGAAATCAGCGATAGCAGCGCAGCTATTCAGTGAGACTTTGATATTTGTATTTGAAGAACCGTTCTTAACGAGAGTAGCATCGGGCTTAGTCTCGTTCTCACACTCGATAGCGTTGCAGTCCTTGAGGAGTCTTGCGGTGATAGCGCTGTCAGTTATAGTGCCGCCGTTTAAGATATTACCAACACGGAAGTAGTCAGCGAACTCGTCCTTCAGACCCTTGCCTTCAGGTGCAGCATAGGCAGAAGCCACCTTTTCGGTAGTGATAAGCACATCATCGAAGCGGAAGTCCCCGGTAGTGTCGGTAGTTATTTTCAGTTCATACTCATATGTGTTCTCAGGTGCTTTGAAGGAAGCGGAAAGAGTCTCCCACTTGCCTGCGGAAACATTTTTCTCGTCCAGAATAATGGTAGTTTCCTGCTCAGTCTCCTGGTCGATGTACATAAGAGACAGGGTGAACTTCTGGTCGCTCTCGCTGAAAACCTTAACGGAGTAGTCGTACTCAACTCCGCCGGAGAGGTACAGACCCTTTGATGAACTTGCGCCCTCGCTGGGGGAAGTTCTGCCTGATACCAGCATACCTCTTGAACCGTCAGCACCGATATTCTCATAGGCAGTAAGTTCAGTATCGGTGTTTGTGCCGTGCCAGCCGCCGTAGTTTACCTCGAAGTCGTTGCTTACGACCTCGGCAGCGCTTGCAGGCATGATTATCTGCGGAAATGCCGCTGTAAGTTCGGCAAGACAAGCAGCAGCGGTCAGTGAAGCAGTAATTTTCCTGAACATCTTTTTCATAAATGACCCTCCCATTCTGATAGTCTGCACCTCCCTAAGTGCAGATGTTAAACGTCGGTTATTTGTGTTTATTATAAGTTACATTCCCCATTAAATCAACCTATAAAACGCAGATGAGGTGGACAAAATGAACATTTTATGAATAGGCACTTGTTCATTTCGTCCGTTATTAATAAACCTGTAACAATTTCTTATGTTTATTATAACAAGGATTTTTGGTTTTGTATGCCATTTTTCTGTCATTTATGGTAATTTCCTTACCTGCCAGTATAGAAAATTCCGCTTCACTACTGTACAAGATGCTGGAAATGTGGTATAATATTCCTATATTACACGAAAGAAGGCAGACCATGATATCAGGCGAAACAAGAGCAAAGCTGGACTCCCTGCTGACTCTTTTCTGGAACAACGGCATGACCAATCCCCTGACTGTGACAGAGCAGCTTACGCACCTTTTATTCATAAGGCTTCTGGAAATGCGAAGCTGTGCAAGTCATAGGTATACTCCTGCACTTACCTGGAGCGAAGCGGCAAAGCTGCCGGAAAAGGAGATGTTTTCGGCTTTTGCGGAGAAAATATTCCCGGAAGTGAAGAAAAGTTTCCCTGAATATATGGACGATGCGCTGTTCCTTGTGCCGTCGCCTAAAGTACTGGAAAAGGCGGTGACGGTCATAAGTTCTCTGAGCATATCCGGCGAGGACATCATGGGCGATGTGTACGAATACCTGCTGTCGAAGCTGTCAAGCAGCGGCACGAATGGGCAATTCCGTACCCCACGCCCGGTGATACAGCTTATGGCGGAACTGATGCAGCCTTCCCCGGAGGACACCGTCTGCGACCCAGCTATGGGAAGCGCTGGATTTCTATGTGCAGCAGCGGAGTACTCCTTTAAAAGGTACGACGCACTCCCTGAACTTTCCGGCTGGGACACCGACCGGACTATGCACCGTATCGGCGCTATGAACCTGGTTCTTCACGGCGTAAACGCCCCGGACGTTAAACGTGGCGACTCCCTTTCTGTAGAGGACACCATAAGCGATGCGTACTCGCTGGTGCTGGCGAATCCGCCGTTTACCGGCTCGCTCGACCGTGACAGCGTGTCCCCCGACCTGCTTATCCCCTCACCTACCAAAAAGACTGAACTGCTTTTCCTGCGGCTGTTTCTGAGGATTCTCCGCAGCGGCGGCAGATGTGCGTCAATCGTTCCTGAGGGAGTGCTTTTCGGCACTTCCCACGCTCACCTTGAAATTCGCCGGACACTGGTGGAGGATAACCGCCTTGAAGCCGTAATTGCCCTGCCCGGCGGCACTTTCCGCCCCTATGCCGGTATAAGTACCGCAATACTCATATTCACAAAGTCTGGCAAGACCGACAATGTATGGTTCTGCGACAGCGAGAGTTTTTCCAGGGAGACTGCCGCTTCTGATATTGCGGTGAACTTCCGCCGACGCACTGACCATAAGGACAGGCAGGGCTGCTTTCTGGTAAGCCGGGAGGAGATCGCTGCAAATGACTACGTTCTTTCCCTGCGAACCTACCGGAGCATCAGCGAAAACTCACCCAGCACTCAGCGTTCCTCCGCTGAGATACTGTGCAGTATACAGGAACTTGAAAGCAAGGTAAGCGCTTCGCTGGAACGTCTGGGAGGGCTGATAAATGGCTAAGCTTGGCGAACTCGTCCGCATACGCACTGGCAGCCTCGACGCAAATGCCGCCTCTGCGGACGGAGATTACCCGTTCTTCACCTGCGCCGCAAGACCCTTGCGAATAAACTCCTACAGCTTTGACTGCGAGTGTGTCATACTCAGCGGCAATGGCAGCGTGAATGTCACCTATTACTGCGGAAAATTCGATGCCTACCAGCGAACCTATGTCATTGAAAGTCTTGACAAAAGACGGCTGACCGTTCCGTATCTGTGGTACTTTTTAGACAGCTACGCCCCCGTTTTGCAGCAGCGTGCAAAGGGGGGCGTGATAAAGTATCTGCGGCTTTCAGATCTGACGGAAGCGGAGATCCATCTGCCGGACATTGAAGAACAGAACCGTATTGCCGCCGCTTTCCGGGAACTGGAAAATGCGGCAGAATCCCGCCGCCGTCAGCTTGACCTGATACCAGTCCTGCGAAATGCACGGTATAACGAGCTTTTCGGGGATATGTGCGCCGGTGCAGGACTTGGTGAAGTCTGCCGGATAGTACGTGGTTCGTCGCCACGACCTATCGGAAAATTCCTGGGCAGCGGCGTTCCCTGGATACGCATAGGCGATGCGAACGAGCAAAGCATATACATTTCCGAAACCGCCCGGACGATAACCCCGGAAGGCGCATTGTGCAGCCATAAAGTGCCTGCCGGAACGGTGATATTCGCAGCCTGCGGAGTGTCGCTGGGGTTTGCGAAGATAACGGCAGTGGAGGGATGTATCCATGACGGCTGGCTGGCGTTGGAGGATATTGACGAACGGCTGGACGAGATATTTCTCATGCAGTCGCTATGCAGTCGTGTGGATTATTTTCGTAGCATAGCGCCGTCGGGAACGCAGCCGAACCTGAACACCAGGATAATGAAGATGCAGCCGCAGGTCATACCGCCGATGAAGATGCAGAAGGAGTTCCGGAAATTTGTGCTTGAAACAGAGGGATTCACCCGCCGCACACTCCAAAGCCTGCAAGAACTATCCTCTTTAAAACACAAGCTGCAAGCTGCAAGCTGTAGTCAGCTTGACCACCCCCACGGTGTCGCTCGTTAAACTCGCTCACCTGATAGAACAAATACTTTTGCCGTCGCTCAACCAAGCTGAGCCAGCTTGACCGCATATCACGTTGACGCTCGTGAACTCGCTTACAATGTAGAAACAAAACTTTTGCCGTCGCTCAACCAAGTTTGCATTGGCACTAAGTTCTCCGGTATAACTGTAAAAACTTGAAGTTTACAGCATTACCCGAATAGCACTTAGTCCCAGTACAAACCAAGTTGAGCGACGGCAAAAGTATATGTTCTATCAGGTGAGCGAGCGTAAGCAAGCGACAACGTGATAAGCGGTCAAGCTGGCTCCAGCTTGCATATAAAGAATGACTGGCTTTCCCCGGCAGGTAACTTGAAAATGATATTATCATCGAAGATCATGCAAGCAGAGTTCGGGTATTCACGCATATATTCAGATGTGTATTCATTGTGTTCCGGAAGACCGTTTACCAACGCATACCAATCCACTGTGAAATCGTTCGTATCCTCAATATTCGATAGTGGATAATAAACGTAGATATCGCCGTTATCCTTTCCACTGAACGTGTACGCCTTGCTAAGCAGGCTTTCCGCTCTTTTGGCACGATCTGATTCAAAGGCAGGCGTTCCGTAAATCTTCGTGAATAGTTCCTCTGCGTCACATTCATTAGCGGAGATGTCCTGTTCACCCTGATAGCAATACTTAAAACCGTCGCCCTCATTGATATTATAACTATTGCTGTGTATACCGTCCTTGTCAATGGTCACGTCCTGCTGGATATACGGTGCAAACATAGTGTTATCCGGTTCATTGGAGAGCATTTTCAGATATTCCTCCATATGTTCGGTACTATCGAAAGATATAAATGTACCATTAACGTTCCACTTTTCAAGCTGACTGAGAAGCGGACTGCTGAGGAAATCGGTATCAGTGCCGTATATAGCAACGTGAGCGGAAGCGTTCTCCATTATCTCGTCGAGATTATCGCCGTCAAAAATGGAGTCCTTGTCCAATGTTAAGCAAAACGAACCCACATTACCATACATAAAAAAATCTTTGATCGTGCAGTCAGGAAATTCGCTATTTAGCTGTTCCTCAAGCGCATTTTTCACATCTCTGTACTGGTAAGAGTCATACCACTCCCCGGTGGCTGTATCTTTATAGATAAGGAAATCCCTGTCCTCATATCCGGAATACAATGCGATGTGGTCATCTTGCTCGTTCTGGTATTCAGTATCGACTGAAAAGCCGTACTTATCGCTTATATACTCAGCGGCGGCGGTTTCGTATTTATGCTCGGTATCTTTCTGCATTTTCTGATCGTACAGTCTATAGCCCGTAAACCCCAGTGCCAGAGCGACGACAACTGGCAAGACAAGTTTAACTTTTTTCACGGTATCCTCTCCTTTCGTAAAAACATTATACCACACCAGTCCTCCCCCTGTCAACAAGCTGGAGTCAGCTTGACCACCCCCACGTTGTCGCTCGTTATACTCGCTCACCTGATAGAACATATACTTTTGCCGTCGCTCAACTTGGTTTGTTCTGGGACTAAGTGCTATTCGGGTAATGCTGTAAACTTCAAGTTTTACAAATCTACCGGAGAACTTAGTATCCGTAAAAACTTGGTTGAGCGACGTAAAAAGTACTGTTTCTTTTAAAGTAAGCGAGCGTAAGCAAGCATCAACGTGATATGCGGTCAAGCTGGCTCAGCTTGCAAGCTGGCTTCAGCTTGGGTCAAGATGACGCAGTTTGGAGGTAAGTGGTTAGTCCGCTGAATAGGGTCAGCGCAACCTTTTCCTGGTATTCCTCAGTGTTCAGAAGCGCTGCCTCCTCCGGGTTCGACAAAAAGCCGCACTCCGCCATGACCGTGGGATTGTCACTGTAATAGCACAGGAAAAGTTCCTTTCCGCAAAGCTTTATCTCACGGGAATTGTCCGGCTGCAAAAGCGTCTGAAAACTGTCCTGCAAACTCCTCGCAAGGACTTCACTCCGCTTATCCGTGGCAGAATAAAACATCTGTGCGCCACTGTATACCGGGTCAGTGAACTGGTTCTGGTGAATAGATATGCACACAGCATTGCTCTCGCTGTTGAAAAGTGCAAGCCGATTGTCCATGTCCGAACTTTTCTGGTTTGCAAGTCCCTCGATGCCCTCGTCGTGGATAGACCTGTCGCTGTCACGGGTAACTTTCACTTTGTAGCCGGAAACTTCAAGCAGATCACGCAGCCGAAGAAGTATGCTGAGGTTTATACCCTTCTCCGGCACTCCCTCCACCGATACACAGCCGCCGTCAAAGCCGCCATGTGACGGGTCAACTTAAACCAAGCTGCATTTCCGGCTTGAAACAGGTGGTGTTGCCTTTATCAAAGTATCCAAAATAAAAATGCTGTAGAGTTTTGCATCTCTACAGCATTGATTCAAAGTACCTTTCCTTCAAGGTAGCATTCTCTGATGTAATCACGGGGCTGATAATAGAAGTCAGTGTTGTAATTTGAAATAGCGTCACTGATCCATGAATTATAGACATCCATTATAGCTTTGGCGTTTATTTCGTCCGATACGTCCTCGATAAGTCTTTCATAAACCGCACCTATCGTCCAGTAGTCCGGGATATTGTACTTGCAGGCAGCAACATTGTCAAAGTCTCCTTCCGGAATGTTTGCAAGTTCAATGAATTTATCGGCAACGGAGTCTATGACTTCACAGTGAAGCACATCTGAATTGCGGTAAATCCTGCCAATTATAGTTTCGCCAAGGAGGTTCACAAGAACGCTTCTTTTCAAATGGCGAAGTCTGCTCATAAACTCTATAAGGCTGCAAGTATAGAATAAAGCAGAATCGTTTTTAGTCATACACCTCATATCCTTTCAAAAATTCAAGAGTAGTGAGTGACCTTGCAGTATGGAAACTTATCTGATGCGTAGGTTTCTTGAATCTTGCAAGTTCCCAGAAGGCGGCTCTCGATATTTTCTCGTCTACAAAGTCCTGCACAAAGTTAAATATAGTATCATCAGCCATAGGGCCTTCCACAATGTCATAGTTATGCGGTTTTCTAAGCCGACAGTCAGCTATGAAATCAAGCCATTCTTCTGTCATTTCAGGAAAATGAAGAACTTTCAGCGTGCTATCAGGAGTATATCTGTATTCATTCAATATACCTTGCCCTGTAAATCTTGTAGCCCAGCGCTTAGCCTGTTCTGGCATGAGAGTGCAGTAAAAACCAAAGTAAAAATCCTTATTATATTTTGCTGTTCGTATTTCCGGAAACTCAACTATCTGAGAACTTCCGTGATATAATATCTTAGTATCCATGTTATCACCTCGCAGGGCAGTTTAAGTTAGAACCTGTCCACATAGGGTGAATGTACGGATTTTCAGGCATAATTTTGTCGGTGACAAGGCAAAAATCCGCCGACGGGCTGTCGCCCTTCAAGGATTTTTAACGCAGTCACCGGCAAAATTTGACGAAAAGACGTGCA
>JAGBJO010000026.1 GCA_017934425.1 Ruminococcus sp. | reverse complement strand
CGCAGTCAGATTTTACGGCAGATTGTGCATAAATTTCGCAGGCATACTGACGTATGTCAAGGAATTTGTGTGCAAGATGCCGGAAAATATGAGGGGCAGATGTGCCGCAAAGCCGTCAGGCGGTCTTTGTGCGGTGTTGCCTTAATGCATTTGAATCAAAAAGTTTATTTGCAAAGCAGCTTTTCAGCCTGCTCCATTATTTCCTTAACGATAGCGTCGCAGGGCTTTATCTCGTTGACCATACCTGCAATAGCGCCGCAGAGGAATGAGCCTTCGTCAAGGTTTCCGTCCTGGACAGCCTTGCGGAGCGAACCAAGTGTCAGCTCCTCGAATTCGTCGGGAGTAAGGCTTCCGTCACGCTCGCCGTTTGCCAGTCTCTTTGAGAACTTTGTCTTTACTCCACGGCAGGGGTGACCGGTATATCTTCCGGTAACTACGCTGTCAGTGTCCTTTGCCTTGATGACAAGTTCCTTGTATGTAGGGTGGATCTGGCACTCCTCAGAAGCCAGGAAACGTGTACCGATCTGTACGCCCTCAGCGCCCAGCATGAATGATGCTGCAACGCCTCTGCCGTCAGCGATACCACCGGCAGTGATAACAGGTATCTCCAGTGCGTCAACTACCTGGGGAACGAGGCACATTGTAGTCTCCTCACCGATATGACCGCCGGACTCAGTACCCTCAGCCACAACAGCGTCAGCGCCGGCTCTCTCCATTCTCTTTGCCAGAGCAACAGAGGGAATAACGGGTATTACCTTTATACCGGCTTCCTTCCATGCAGGAATGAACTTTGCCGGATTTCCAGCGCCTGTAGTAACAACAGCCACGCCCTCGTCGATGCAAAGCTGTGCCAGGTCGTCAGCGTTAGGGCTCATGAGCATGATATTAACGCCGAAGGGCTTATCTGTCTTTTCCTTGCACTTTCTTATCTGGTCACGGAGATAGTCGATAGGTGCGCTTCCTCCTGCGATAAGACCGATACCACCTGCGTTTGATACCGCAGCAGCAAGGGTATGCTCAGCCACCCAAGCCATACCGCCCTGGATAATGGGGTACTGGCAGCCTAAAAGTTCAGTTATCCTTGTTTTCATAGTAGCCTCCTATATACATTAATTACGCATTATTAAAATTACACATTGCAGATAGTTTTAGTACTCTATTATAGCGCCTCCGTAGGTCAGACCTGCTCCGAAACCTATGAGGGCGAGTTTCTGTCCACGCTTTACTTTTCCCTTTTCTATCGCTTCATTCAGCGCCAGGGGGATAGATGCACTTGATGTATTTCCAAAGTGGTCAAGGGTTATGATGAATTTATCCATAGGAACGCCAAGTTTCTTGGAAGCTGTCTCGATTATGCGTACATTCGCCTGATGAGGAATGAACCAGTCGATATCCTCAGCAGTGATCCCACTTCCGGCTGCTGCTCCCTCGAATGCCTTCGGCAGAGCGCCTACTGCAAACTTGTAGACCTCCTTGCCGTCCTGATAAAGCTTATGCAGGGGCTTGTCAGTAAAGCCGTCATTGAAGTCTGACTCCACCTTTACTTCCGGTGCAACATTCAGGCTTCTTGCACAGAGATAGTGCGCTCCCCTGCCGTCAGATGCGATATATGAGCTGAACAGCTTATCGCTCTTTTCAACGATAGCCGCTGCCGCACCGTCACCGAAAAGTATGCAGGTAGTTCTGTCCTCAAAATCCACGAAGCGTGAAAGCGCCTCTGTTGCACATATCAGTATATACTTACCGCAGCCTGTCTCAAGAAAACGCCTTGCAGTATCAAGCGCATATACAAATCCGGAACAGGCAGCATTCAGGTCAAATGCAGCCGCATTGACTGCTCCTGTCTCTCTCTGGATAACAGCAGATACGCTGGGGGTAAGAAAGTCAGATGTTACCGTGGAAGCGATGATAAGACCGATATCCTTCGGGTCGATGCCTGCCCTTTCAATAGCCTGCTGTGAAGCTTTTGCTCCCATATACCATGTAGGTTCCCAGCCTGCCATAGGACGCTCTGTGATACCTGTCCTTGTGCGTATCCACTCGTCGTTTGTATCAATGAATCGCCTGAAGTCGTCGTTTTTCAGTTTCTGTTCAGGGATATAGCTGCCTGTAGCTACGATATTAATACCCATTTACTACTCCTTTTCGGTGTCATTCCTTGAAAAATGTAACGGAATGACCGGTAAAAATAATTATGTCTCCAGTTAATTTGCCCAATAACAAAAAAACTGTTGTAAATCTTTGGGATTTGTGTTATTATAGTTGTATAGCTGTGCAGTATATTCACACTCCTCTGCACGCAAGTATACAATATATATTGTAAATCATTTCCGGATTTTTTGCAATGATATTTTAATCCTTTATTGGGTCAAAGTGAAAATATCGTCATTATGCACAATATCCGGAAGATAAAACTCAAAATAATTGACGATGGTCGAAAGGATGTTTCAGCAATGAAGATCGCACTTTTCTCCGGACAAGGCTCACAGTACCCCGGCATGGGCAGGGATATCAACGAGGCTTTCCCCCACACTGACGAGATCTACAACACAGCTTCCGAGGTTCTTGGATATGACATGAAGAAGGTCTGCTTTGATTCAGACATTGAGGAACTCTCACGCACTAAGTACGCACAGCCGGCTATCCTTACTACCTCTCTGGTATGCATATCCGCTGCACTCAATAAGTGTCACACCAACGGCACTCCATTTGCTTTCGGCGGCGTTGCAGGTCACTCACTGGGCGAATATGCTGCTATGGCTATGGCTGGCATGGTAAGTCTGGAGGACGTTTTCACCCTCATCAAGGCAAGGGCTGAGGCTATGGAGGAGGCTGCAAGCGCAACTAAGGGCGCTATGGCTGCTATTATGAAGCTTGCCCCCGAAAAGATCGAGGAGGTTTGCAATAACGCTTCAAACTACGTTACTGCCGTAAACTACAACTCCCCCCAGCAGACAGTTATTGCCGGCACTCCTGAGGGCATTGCCGAGGTCAGCGAGGTTTTCGCAGGCATGAAGGCAAGAGTTATCACCCTGAACGTTGCAGGCGCTTTCCACTCAAAGCTGATGCAGCCTGCCGCTGATAAATTCCTGGAGACTGCCAAGACCATTACGTTCAGAGCGCCTCAGGTGAAGTACTACTCAAACGTTACCGGCGGCGAACTTACAGATTTCAGCAATATGCCTGAACTTCTGGCTAAACACATCGTTTCACCCGTCCGCTTCACTTCCGAACTCAACCAGATGAAGAACGACGGCGCTGATATCTTCGCTGAATTCGGTCCCGGCAAGACACTCACAGGTCTGGTCAAGAAAACTCTTTCCGACGTAAAGGCATTCAACATAGAAAATACTGATACCCTCGAAGGAGCTGAGATCTATGGATAAATACGCACTTATCGGTCACCCTCTGGGTCACTCAATGTCTCCGCTGATACATAAGCAGCTTTTCGCCCTCAGCGGCATAACCGACTATTCCTACGAGCTTATCGACATCGCCCCGGAAGCACTTTCCGACAGCGAGGGTATCCTGCGTGAACTGAAGGGATTCAATATCACTATCCCCCACAAGACCGCAATTATCCCTATGATAGGCGAAATGGGTGAGAGCGCTGTACGCTATAATTCAGTAAACTGCGTAAGAAACGACGGCGACAAGTTCATTGGATATAACACCGACTGCGACGGTTTCCTACGTTCGGCTGAACTTCTGCCTCTGGGCGGTAAGGTTCTGCTGATAGGCTGCGGCGGCGTTGGCAGAATGATAGCCATTGAAGCCGCTCTCCACGGCGCTGAACTGACTATCGCCGTTATTCCCCAGGATATCCAGACCGCACAGCTTGTTATGGCTGAGATACTTTCCAAGTGCGGCGAGGCAAGAGTCCGCATATGCCAGGTTGACCAGATAGAAGGCAATTTCGACCTCATGATAAACGCTACTCCCGTTGGTATGTACCCCAAGACCGAGAACTGCGCTGTCCCGGATTCCGTCATTGATAACTGCCTAAGTTTCTTCGATGTTATCTACAATCCAAACGAGACTCTGCTCATGAAAAAGGCAAGAGAGCGTGGAAAAACAGCTATCGGCGGCGCTGCTATGCTGGTTTATCAGGCTGTCAAGGCGCATGAACTCTGGTACGGCGGCGAGTTCGCTGCGGAGGATATCTCTGCTATCATCAAGCAGGTGGAAGCGGAAGTTGACCGCATGAACTCAGATAGTGCGAAGTAACGTCTTTAGATCATCGGATCCGGCTTTATACCGTCGGATCTGATGATTTTGCATAAATATTCGTTTTAAGGATTTTGAGACATGAATAATTATTCATTTCACTTGAATATTTATTCAAATGTTTTTTCGGATATTTTTGAACATATATAGAAAAGAAGGTTGATTTATGACTATTTTTCTCTGCGGCTTCATGGGCTGCGGTAAATCCACCGTCGGTAAACTCACCGCTAAAAAACTGGGCTGTGGCTTCTTTGATACCGATGATATGATAGTCCAGGATCAGAATATGCCGATACCGGATATATTCGCCCAGAAAGGTGAGCCATACTTCCGACAGGTTGAGGCAAGGATAGTCACCTCCATGTGCGGTAAGACCGCTGTAGTTGCTACCGGCGGAGGCGCTATGCTTAATCCTGATACCGCTGCAAAAGTCAGCGAAAACGGCGAGGTCATATTCCTCGACGTTCCCTTTGAAACTTGCTATGAACGTATATGCGGCGACCCTAACCGCCCTATTGCTGCTTCTTCCACTAAAGAAGAACTTCTGGAGCGCTATAACAGCCGCCGCATCGTTTACCTTGAAAATTCAACCGTCCGCATTGATGCTTCCGGCAGCCCGATCGAGGTGGCTGAGGCTATCGCTGCGGCGATTCGACGATAACGGAGTTCTTATATGCTTATATATAACGCTGAGATCATTACTATGGATAATTCAGGCACTATCCCCTGCGGCTGGGTGGAGATCACCGACGGTAAAATTGCCGCCATCGGCGAGGGTGTGCCGGAGAATATCACTGACAACGACCTGAACGCCGAGGGCGGCACTCTCCTCCCCGGCTTCATTGACGCTCATACCCACCTGGGTATCATCGAGGACGGTCTGGACTTTGAGGGCGACGACTGTAATGAGTCCACTGATCCTTTCGCTCCCCATATGCGTGCTATCGACGGTATCAATCCCTTCGACCGCTGCTTCTGCGAAGCCAGAGAACGTGGTATAACTTCCGCCGCTGTATGCCCCGGAAGCGCTAACCCCTGCGGCGGCGAGATATGCGCCATAAAAACTAACGGCAGACGCATCGACGATATGCTCATCAAAAACTGCGGTATCAAATTCGCTCTTGGCGAAAACCCCAAGCGTGTCTACAACGACAAGGCGGAAACTCCTATGACCCGCATGGCTATCGCCGCCATTATCCGGGAGGGACTGTATAAGTCCAAGCGCTATGCCCATGATATGGACAGCTACTACTCCGATAACGAGAACTATGAACCGCCGGAGTACGATATCAAGTGCGAAGCCCTTATGCCCCTGCTGGACAGAAAACAGAAAGCTTTCTTCCACTGCCACCGTGCTGACGATATCTGCACCGCTATGCGCCTTGCTAAGGAATTTTCTCTCGACCCGGTAATTATCCACGGTACTGAAAGCCACCTTATCGCTGATATCATCGCTGAGGAGGAAGTACCCGTTATCTGCGGTCCTCTGCTCTGCGACAGATGCAAGCCGGAGATGAGCCGCCTGGAACTTAAAAATGCCGCAGAACTGGCAAGTGCCGGAGCTCTTATCGCCATTTGCACCGACCACACTGTTACACCTATACAATACCTGCCACTTTCAGCAATGGCTGCGATAAAGGGCGGACTTTCCAGAGAAAAAGCACTCCGGGCGATCACCTGCGATGCGGCTGCTATACTCGGTATCGACGAGCAGACCGGCAGTATCACTCCCGGCAAGGACGCTGACCTCCAGCTGTACCCCAAGGGCTGCGACCCTCTCGACCTTATGAGCGAGCCGTCTATGGTAATGGTCAGCGGAAATATCTGTAAAGGAGAACGCATATGAAAAAAGTTACTGCAATCATTTCCGCAGCTGCCTTGACAGTGTGCGCCGTGATGCCTGCCGCAGCTTCAGCAGTTTATAACTATACTGCTGACGGCTTGACTATTAATTACGACTACACAGACGACAGCTACTATGACAGCATAAAAGAAAAGGGTTTCGACTATGCAGGCACTATTTCCAGCATAGAATCAACTGAGCCGGAAGTCTATATTCACGATTCTGTAACATCAGACGGCAAGACCACCGTTTTTGTATCGCTGGGTCCTAAAGCTATGGCGCTCAATACTTCCATGAATTCAGTGAAACTCCCCTCGTATCTGGTGGATATCGGTGACTACTCTTTCCAGGGCTGCCTGAACCTTGCATCTGTAGAATTTCCGTCTACACTCGAAACTCTCGGCGTGGGTACATTTATGAGCTGTACAAACCTTGAGACTATCAGCATCGGCGGAAATGATTCTTCTATGGTCGTTATCCCCGAACGCTGCTTCTACTCCTGCACATCACTGAAAAAAGTAACCATCGGCGACGGTATAAAAAATATCGGCAGCGAGTCATTCTTCGGCTGCCCTGTCCTGGATATAACCATTCCGCCTACCGTTACTTTTATCGGCAAGAACGCTATCGGTGTCCACTCCGACCCGCATACCGGCGAGATATTAAAGTACAAAAAGGTAGTTATCCGTGGCGAATCCGGAAGCTATGCTGAAAGCTATGCTAATGCCAATGGTATCGACTTCCTTGACGAAAATAACTGCCTTATGGGTGACGTTGATGAAAACGGCTTTATCAGCTCCACCGACGCTTCTGCTGTACTCAAAGCCTATAGCTTAATGTCTACCGGCTCTGATTCCGGACTCTCACTGAAACAAGAGTTCCTCGCCGACTTCAACAACGACAAGCACATCACCGCCTCCGACGCTTCCGCTATCCTCGCCGAGTACGCCAAGATCGCTACGATGTGACCCTCTGCGTCTTTCTTCCCAGTGAGGGCTGCTTTTATTGGGGGAAACCCTTTTGAAAAAGGGTTATCCCCCAAACCCCCTTCCTAAAACTTCTAAATTAAAAAATTCCCCCTGATATGGCGGACGAAAGACTACCGGCTCTTGCAAGTGTAGGTTCGCCATATCAGGGGGAATTTTTAAGCTAAAAGTCTTTGGAAAGAGGGTCTGGGAGGAAACCTTTCCTCAGAAAGGTTTCTTCCCAGTAGAGGCAGCCCCCACTGGGAAGAAAGCCGCAGGAGGTCAGACCTTGCGCTCCAGGGACTTTATGATGTACTTGCCGCAGAGGATCTTACTCTTGCCGATATTATAGACGTGTTCGCTGAATACCCGGCTTATCTGCTCACGGTATTCCTCACGGCGGCTGAGCATATCGGTTATTTCTCCGCTGATATTATCCAGCTTATCCGGGTCAAGAGACTTACCAAGCTGGTCACGGAGGGCGATATTTATGGGCTTAGTCTTTATCTTCTCCCACTCAGGGTTCATTACCTTCATAGGGGTATTAATAAAGAGGATAGGGCGCTTTGTAACGAAAGCGTACTCCCAGGAGATATCCGACCAGTCGGTAATGAGGATATCGGACTCCATGATAGGAGAGTTGGAGGAGAAGTCGGTCTGTATCTCGATATTCGGGCAGTCCTTGTACTTTTCCTTGAAAACGTCGAACTTCTCAGGCTGGTGTCTGACCTGCTGAGGGTGAGGACGGAGAATGATCTGGTAATTGGTCTTTGAAAGTTCGTCGAGAATTTTCTCGGCGCACATATCAATGATATTATCCGGCTGCCATGAGGGGGCGATGAGAATCTTAGGAACTTCATTCTCCTTATGCTCAGAAGCCTCATACTCTCTGAGCAGCTTGTCGATAAGGGGATAACCCGTTTCTACAAGGCGTTTCTTGGGGGTATTGTACAGTTCCTCGGCATCTCTTATTTCCTGGAGAGTATCGGGACCGGGGCAGAATACAGTATCGTACCAGTTCAGCGCACCCTTTCTCAGGGTCAGTGCAACGCTTCCCATACCGTGGCTTACGAAAACGTACTCGATATCCTTGCGGACTCTTGAACGCTTGAGGTGATATTTCTCAAGATCAGGCACAGTCAGCAGGCACATACGGCAGTCAAGCTTCATGAAAAGCGGTACAAGGTACTGGTCAGAAGCAACGTAGTAGGAGCTTATCTGCTTGCGCTCGTCCTTGAAGATAACGTCGTTGGGGTCGCTGGTAACGTAGTGAATCTGTATATCCGAATGTTCGCATACATAGTCGATGATGTCCTCGAAGTACTTATAGAAACCGCTCTGCTCTGAGTAGATCATAAGCTGCATATCCTTTACCTCGAAGAAGCGCTGGTAGTCAGCCTTCTCACGGGACTTGTACTGCTTGTGGACCTTTTCCTTTTCGATACGCTGTTCATTGATCTTGTTAAGGTAATCAAGGTCAACGTACTTCTTAGGCGGCATTACCACGTTAAGCAGGTACATAACGGGGATACCAAAGAAGTTGCCGAATATCCAGTACAGACCAACGCCGGCAGGAACGAGGAATGCGAAGTAAGTGGAGAAAGCCACCATGAAAGCGGTAGTCAGGAACTTATTGAGCTTGCCCTGAGTTACCTGGAGGACGTTTATCTTGTTCTGAACTTCGCACAGGAGCCATGCACTCAAGCCTGAAAGCAGGGGTACCAGCAGCAGGCTCAGATTTTCCTTAAATGAAGGGCGCTGGCTAAGGTCAAAGCCGCAGAACTTCATATTAAGGCGACCTACCTTGCTGATGACCTCAGAGAAATCACCGGTAGGGAGAATACCCTCCTTAATGCGGTTGATTATTTCTACCTGGTAGGTATTGTCTTCCACATTTGCCGCACCGATAAGTGATATCAGCCACTCACGCAGGTTATCAACGATACTTGCATCAATTCCCAGTACATAGGAAAGCGGGCGGTAGATAACGTACACCAGACCAAGTACCAGCGGTATCTGCAACAGCAGCGGAACGGTACTCAGCATAGGGTTGTACTTGTACTTTTTGTAAAGGGCAAGGCGCTCATCAGCAAGCTTGTCCTTGTCGTCGATATACTTTATTTTCAGAGCATTTTCCTCTGGCATCATCTGCACCATTTTGATGGAGTTTTTCTGAGTAAGCAGACTTAGTGGGAACAGGATTATCTTAGTCAGAAATGTGAAGATGATAATGCTCCAGCCATAGCTTTTTGTCAGTGCGAAGCAGCCACGCATTATCCAGCCGAGAGCTGCACCGAGAGTTTTAATTATCATTATGTTCTAACCCCGCTGCACATTAGTTATCGTCGTCATCGTCCAAAAGGTCAGCAGCGGTGATCTCGTCCTTGCCGTCAGTACGCTCCTGCATAACGTCAGCGGGTGCAACAGCTTCCTCACCCTTGTCCTTCTTCTTGAAAGCTCTCTTGATCTTTGACCAGAAGATACCGATGAAAGTACCAGCAGCGATAGCTACACCTGCTCCGATCTGGATAATGTAACTTGTGGTAGCAGGGTCGATATAGCCTGCAATTGTCTTTGTGATGCACAGTGTTGAAATGATCTCGTTCATTTTTTTCAGTTCCCTTCTTATATTTACTTTATTACCTATTCTGGCTCATACCAAGCCAAATTAAATTATAACACAAAGGTCTGAACCTGTCAACGGCTCAGACCTTTTAGCTTTCAGATTATTTTAATTTTCCTAAATATTCCATAAAATTCTGCTTATTTTCCAGCGCTGTTGTGGTAGGTCTGCCAAGGTCAGCCCTTGCGCCGATGGAGCATTTTACCTCAATAAGTGAAAGTGCATTACGCTCCTTAGCGGCTTTCAGTTCGCTGTCAAGTGCATCAAAGCTGTCAGCGCAGGCAGCGTACTCATAACCGCAAGCCTTAGCAGCAGCAACAACATCAAGGTTTCCTGCAACAGTAGGCATACCTCCAACTGTTTCATGTGCGGAGTTGTTGATGATGATGTGTACCATATTAGCAGGCTTGTTAGCGCCGATAACAGCCATTGCACCCATGTGCATCAGTGCAGCGCCGTCGCCGTCGATGCACCACACCTTAGTTTCTGGCTTATTTATAGCGATACCCAGTGCGATAGATGAACTGTGACCCATAGAACCAACTGTCAGGAAATCGAACTGGTGACCCTGACCGTTAGCCTCTCTTATCTCGAAAAGTTCACGGCTTGCCTTACCTGTAGTGGAAACAATGGGATCATTGCCTGTAACAGCAGTGATATGGCGGATTATCTCCTCACGGGACATGGAGTTGTCGTTCTTGTATACCACCTTGTTATCGTAGCTGATAGCGCCCTTTCTTACAACGAATGCCACGCACTTGCCCTGTGCAAGGACTTTGCGGAAGTCCTCCATAACGGCGGTAAGTTCCTCCTCGGTAGTCTCCTTGCTTATGATGAAGGTCTTAACGTCCATATCCTCCATAAGCTTTACAGTAACTTCGCCCTGGTAGATATGCTGAGGTTCGTCGTGAACGCCGGGTTCGCCTCTCCAGCCGATGATGAATATTGCAGGTATAGCATAAACCTTATCGCTGAGGAGTGAAGCAAGGGGGTTGATGATATTGCCCTCGCCGGAATTCTGCATATACACTACCGGCACTTTTCCTGTAGCCAGGTGGTATCCGGCAGCAAGAGCGGTGCAGTTACCCTCATTTGCAGCGATGATATGGCGCTTGGGGTCAATGCCCACATTGTCCATAAGGTAGTCGCAGAGGGCTTTAAGCTGTGAATCCGGAACGCCGGTATAGAAATCAGCGCCGATTATATTTACAAGTGACTGAACTTTCAACGTCTGCCCCTCCTTACTTTGCAAGCTGAGGCTCGATGATATTGCTGATAATGAACTTAGCAGTATCGTCGATATCCTCAAAGGAAACGTTCTTAGGCAGAGTAACGCCGAAAGCCTTCTGAGCCTTTTCGATAAGAGCGTCAGTATAAGTCATAGTGCCGTTTTCGATTTTCTCGATACCGTCAAGGGCAAGTGACTGGCGGTTCTTGCTTCTCATGTCGTCCATGTTGAAGAATGTCTGGTCGATGTCAGCGGTAAGGTTTGCGCCGTCAACAGCTACAGGATAGCCGCCGATCTCGCCGAATGCGCCAGGTGAGTAGAATACTTCCTTAGAGCCGGTTCTTACTGCACGGAGTATGCACTGGAGAATGTCGAAGTTGCTGGAAGCGTTCATCATATTTCTCTTGGCATCAACAGGCATAGAGATAACGGCCTTCTTGAGGATATCGTCCTGGTCGATGTCAATGGTCTTTCCGCCGTACTGAACGGTCAGAAGCTGCTCTACGCCCTCATTCTGACCCTCCTTGCTGATAACAACGTCGTGGAAGTGTGCAGTAGCGATAGCCGCATTGATGTTCCAGAAGTCCTCGATGCCGTATTCCTTAGCAACTGCAAACTTGATTCTGGGCAGCAGGTGGTTAAGGTTGCCGCTTCCGAAGTCAGGTGCAGCAACGCCAGCGCTTTTCAGCCATGGGATAGTGCCGTCTGAGTAGGAAGTATTTATAACGATAGCCTTGCAGTCAGCCTTCTCGTAAGCAAGCATGATATTGCGGATATACTTTACAGAAAGCGGGATCCAGATACCGTATGCTCTTACGTTCTTCCAGGAGATAGAGCCGTACTTCAGACCTGCGTAAACACGGCTTGTGTTAACGATGAAGTCAGGCTGGTACTTCTTCAGGCACTGTGCAACGCTGTCAACGTTTTCCAGGTCTACACCGCCCTCAACGATAACGTTAGTGCGGTTCTGGCGGCGGATAAGTGATGCAACTCTTGCGATATTCACATCGCACTGCATCTTCTCAGCATTTCTGCCGGCAACGACAATTTCGATGCCCTCATCAGCAGTACTGAGCAGGTAGTCCAGCAGGTAGTTTCCCACGCTGCCCAGACCGATTATCATTATTCTTACCTTGCCGTTTTCGGCATGGGACTTGACCAGTTTCAGTTTTTCTTCAAGCATGATATTTCCCCCTATATTTTATTCAGAAGTTGATTTTAGCGAAATCGGCGGTAGTATTGCAGTTGAGCCACTTGTCCATAGTTACGACCTTTATCTCTGCGCCTGCGTCCCTGACGTTGCGGAAGTAGTTGTTCAGCACGATAAGGTTAGTGCCCTGATGTGCCTCCTCGCCCATTTCCTTAGCGACTGCCAGAAACTTGTCACCGTCGTGGAGTTTCCAGACCTGTGCGGAGTTGTAAACGGCTGTAAACGGCTCTTTTATTTCAAGAGCGCCGTGGGAAGTGTCGTAGATGTACTTTGGATAGCCGTTCATATCAAAGTAAAGTGCAACGGCTTTCTTTGCAAGTATAGGCTCGCAGTTTACGGTGATAACGTCGCTGTCAGCATTTTCAACTTCACGGAATTTCTCTGTGCTGAAATAAAGGTCACCCTCAGCAAAGAGTATATCCTCATATTTCTCATTGGTATCCATAAGGGCTTCAAGACCCTTGTAGAGACTCCAGCCTGAACCGTACTCAGCGTACTCCTTGTTCTCCACCAGCATTATCTTCTCACGCAGACTTCCTGTGAACATCTTGTCCACATAGCCTGCCACGTCCTCAGCCATGAAGCCGGTGACGATAACGATGCGGTCGAAGCCCTCAGCCAGTGTTACAAGGCGGTAAAGCAGGGTATTCTCCGGCTTTCCGGCGGTATATATGCACTTTGGCATAGGTGCAGGAAGGCTCTGTGCGAAGCGTGTAGCCATGCCTGCAACGGTTGTAATAAATGCTCTCATCAGTGATTCTCTTTTCTGTACTCGATTATCATATCCAGACCCTCTGAAAGGCTTATCTCAGGCTTCCAGTCGGTGCGGGTACGTATTTTTTCGGTTGAGAGTACTCGTCTTTCCGGGTCGGACTCACGATAGCCCTCGAATACTACCTCAGGGTCAGGCATACCAAGCTTTTCGCCGATGAGTTTTACCAGGTCAAGGATAGATATTTCCTCGTCTGTAGCTACATTGTATACAGTACCGTCCAGCGCCTCAGGGAATTCCAGAAGTCGCAGAACAGCGCCGCAGCTATCGTTATTGTGGAGGAAAGTACGCTTATTCTTTCTTGAATTCTCAAGCAGTACGACCTTTCCTGTAGTCACAAGGCTCTCAACGATGTGGGGCAGGATATGCTTTGCGAATCTCTCGTTACGGCTGTAAACGTTTGCAAAACGCAGAGATGCGCCCTTGATAAGACCATTGTCAACAGCGTCCTTCATGAAGAACTCTGTCAGCAGTTTACCGGTAGCGTAGCTGGTTCTCTGGCTGTGTTCAGCGTCAGCCATAAGCAGGAAGTCGCTCTCCTTAACGCCGCCCTCTGCAAAGGACTGCATGGAGTATACCTCGCTGGTGGAGCAGTTGATATAAGCGTCAGCGCCTACTGCAATAGCCTGCTGGAGGAACGTCCTCATGCCAGTAACATTTGTATCGAAAGTGGTATTAACGTGGTAGAAGTACTCTGTATGAACAACGGCAGCGCAGTTGATATAGAATACCTTATCGTACTCTGCCTTCTTCTTCATAACAAGGTACTGTATCTCAGCCATTTCAGCGGAGTTGTTTATATCGTACTCAAAGAAGATGAAGTTGGGGTCGTCAGCGATATCCGCAACAGTGTCCAGAGATGAGCAGAAAAAGTTATCGAAGCCGATAACAGTACCCTTGCCCTGGTTTATGATCTGGCGTGAAAGCTCGTTTCCGGTCATGCCGGTAACGCCGCTAATAACGTATAATGCCTTCATTATGTTATACTCCTTTACTAAGTCTTTCGCTGTAGAATGGGTCAACATCGTCCGTGAACAGGCTTTGCTCGTAGGCGATATCGTAATCTACCCCACGGAGGGTAATGCCCTTTTCCGTGTCAAGAACAGCGTACTGCGCCCGTGGGTCATGGTTTCTGGGCTGACCTACAGAGCCGGGATTTATGAAGATAGTCCTCTTTTTATTACGCATAGCCGGGTCGTCCGCCGGATAGAATACTGGGAAACTATGGGCGTAATGGCTGTGACCAGAGAGAACATAGTCATATTTCTCGTAGCCTTCCATATCTCCGCCGGGGAAAATAGCTTTCCAGAACGGGTCTTTCAGGCAGCCGTGGACTGCGAAAAACCGCTTTCCTGCAAACTTGAACTCCTGGAAGCCCTCCTTACCAGGGAGGCTGTTCAGGTAGTCCACGGAGCTGTCAGAGAGTGTACGCCGGGTATTCTTGGCGGAAACTACTCCCCTTTCCGAGGAGAAGCGGCTGTAGTCCTCAGCCACTACTGCACGTTCGTGGTTGCCCCAGAGGTTGCATATAACGGGAATATCAAGTCCCCTGATAATCTCGACCACTTGGTTGGAGCGCATACCATAGTCCACAAAATCGCCCAGAAGCGCCAGAGCGTCCGGGCGGAAGTTCTCCCGGACATCTGCAAGCACGCTTTCCAGCGCCGACACGTTGCCGTGAATATCGGATAATATCAGTAATTGCATATCATTCCTCAAAGTTCGTCGATAAGGGTGATGATCTCCTTGATAGGCATAAGGGAATCGTCAACCTCTTTCGCACGGTGGTGAATAAGTATCTCACGGGCAGTATTTTCCATAGCCGGGAAAGCGCTTCGTGTAAGCTGGTTAGCGTAGATAACGATATTTACACCATGCTCCTGGAGTTCCTTCTCAGTGATAGTATTGAAGCTTGTGGGCACAACAACGATAGGAGTTGTCTTGTCCTTTGCTCTGAACTTGTCGCAAAACTCAACTATCTCATCGGGAGTCTTGCGGCGGCTGTGTATCATGATACCGTCAGCGCCGGCTTCAACGTAAGCGAATGCTCTTGTAAGAGCGTCCTCCATACCCTGCTCAAGGATAAGGCTCTCAATACGTGCGATTATCATGAAGTCCTCAGTAAGCTGAATCTTCTTACCAGCCTTGATCTTCTCGCAGAAATGCTCGATAGTGTCCTGAGTCTGCTTTACCTCAGTACCGAACAGTGAGTTCTTCTTCAGACCGATCTTGTCCTCAATGATAACCGCAGAAACGCCCATACGCTCCAATGAACGAACGGTGTAAACGAAATGCTCAGCAAGTCCGCCGGAATCGCCGTCAAAGATAATAGGCTTTGTGGTAACTTCCATAACGTCCTCGATAGTGCGGAAACGGGAAGTCATATCAACAAGCTCGATATCGGGCTTGCCCTTAGCGGTAGAGTCGCAGAGGGAGGATATCCACATAGCGTCGAACTGGTCGAACTCGCCGTCATTCTCGACGTAAGTCTTTTCAGCGATAAGACCGGTAAGACCGCTGTGAACTTCCAGTGCCTTGATAAGTCCACGGAGGCTGATAGCCTGTTTCAGGCGCTTTCTGCGGAATTCAGGCATCATCAGCTTTTCCTTGATCTGCATATCAATGCGCTTAACGTTCTCGTTGTAGGTATAGGGAGCGTCGATGATCTCGCCGCCGTACTCACTCAGCTTCTTCTCTACTCTGTCACGAATAGCCTTCATCGGACCTGAGAGCCAGTTATCGCCGTGGATAACGTAGTCAGGGTGAAGCTGGTCGATAACGTTGTCGTAGAGAACAGTGTCCTGAACGATTACCTCGTCAACGCCGGGGATATTCTTTGCAAGCTCCAGTCTTTCCTCGAAAGAAATTGTGGGAAAGCGGTTGTACTTTATCATAGCTTCGTCGCTGAGGATACCCACAACGACCCTGCCATACTTCTGAGCCTGCTGGATAATATTCATATGACCTTCATGGATCACATCAGTGCAAAAGCAAGTGTAAACAGTTTTCATTTCATCACCTTTAATGCTTAAATTTTAACGTCTTATCTGTGACGCATACATACACATCTATTATAGCATAGCACAGGTATTTTGTCAAATAAAAAAGCCCTGAATTATTCAGGACTTTTGGTGCTGTATGCGTTGTGGAGCTGCTGGTGGATCTGGTCAAGCTGCTCCGGTGTAACTTCGTCGTTTTTGTATAGGGAATATGTTATTCCGCCGTCGCCGTTAGTGACGTTGAAAACGGTGATATATTCCAGTTTTTCGCTGCTGTCGTAAGTCTCGATACACACAAGGTCATTGCCCTTGGAAAGGATATCGAAATCCCAGACATACTTCACATTGTTGCCGCCCTCGATCATATAGGACTCTCTCAGCTTCATCACTTTCTCGTCGGAAGTCTGGCAGCCGAAGATAAGTTTCTCGTCCTTAGCTTCCTCGACCACGCACCGGAAGGTGGTATTATCAAGCTGACCTGATACGATGGAACTATAGTCATTCCCCGGCTGAGGTTTATCCTGCCGGAGCAGCGAAGAAATGAACACCACCGCAAATACGATAGCGCCCATAACAAAAGCTCCCTCAAGGAAGCCTATAAGTATCTCCAGATATTTTCTCATTTTGCCCCACTTACCTTTATGTTCTACAATTTAGCCAAAAAAACGGCTATTTTCTCTCTGAATTTATTGTATCACAAAATCTAAGTCCACGTCAAGGGATTTTTTGCTGTAAGGAATAATTTTTATATTTAACTGTAATAAGGCAATAAAAAAAGGCTCCGCTATTGCAGAACCTCTTTAGTGCCGGCACTGAATTACTTTCCCAGGTCGTCGCCAACCAAGTATCATCATCGTGAATGAGCTTAACTACCGTGTTCGGAATGGGAACGGGTGTGACCTCATTGCCATAAGCACCGACTATTTGGTGACCCGTACCAGAATCGAACTGGTGTTACCGGCGTGAGAGGCCGGTGTCTTAACCGCTTGACCAACGGGCCATTTGGTGCACCATCGGGGACTCGAACCCAGGACCCACTGATTAAGAGTCAGTT
>JAGBJO010000025.1 GCA_017934425.1 Ruminococcus sp. | reverse complement strand
CAGTGAGAGCAGGAAGTTCTTGCAGTAGCTTCTCCAGTAGTCGAACCATTCAAGGTCAGTGCCGGGCTTGCAGAAGAATTCAAGCTCCATCTGCTCGAACTCACGTACACGGAAGATGAAGTTACCGGGAGTGATCTCGTTACGGAAGGACTTACCTACCTGAGCCACACCGAAAGGAACTTTCTTTCTTGTAGTTCTCTGGATATTAGCGAAGTTTACGAAGATACCCTGTGCAGTCTCAGGACGCAGATACAGTTCACTCTTGGAGTCCTCGGTAACGCCCTGGAAGGTCTTGAACATAAGGTTGAACTGGCGGATATCAGTGAAGTTCTGCTTGCCGCAGTTAGGGCATACGATGTTATGCTCTCTTATGTAGTCCATCATCTGCTCATTGCTCCAGCCGGCAACGTTAGTGCCGTCGAAGTCCTCGATGAGGTTATCAGCACGGTGACGTGTCTTACATTCCTTACAGTCCATGAGGGGATCAGAGAAGCCGCCGATATGACCGGAAGCAACCCATGTCTGAGGGTTCATAAGGATAGCGGAGTCAAGACCAACGTTGTACTTGTTCTCCTGAACGAACTTTCTCATCCATGCTCTCTTGATATTGTTTTTCAGTTCTACACCAAGCGGGCCGTAGTCCCAGGTATTAGCCAGACCGCCGTAGATCTCAGAACCGGGGTAAACGAAGCCCTTTGACTTACAGAGATCAACGATCTTGTCCATAACTTTTTCATTGTTTTTCAGCATAATAAAACCTCTTTCAGAATAGTATTATCTCTATTATTTTACTCCATTGTTGCATAATTGTCAAGCTATTTTAAATGCATAATGCATAATTCATAATGCACAATTATTGTGCGCCGGAAATTTACTGCTAAATGCCTATAAAAAAGAAACCGCCCGGAGAAGATCCCCGGACGGTCTTGCCAATATACATTATAAAACTGATCGTCAGCCTAAGCCGAGTGCTTTTTTCAGCCAGATGTCAGCGATATCCAGCGCCTCATAAAGTCCGCAGTCGAAGGTATGGTTCTTGACGAAAGCTTTCTTGGGGTCTGTTTCAACAGTGTCCATCTGCACTATCTTTACCTTGGTGGTAACGTCCATACCCTCTACCTTTTTGGTGCCGAGTATCTGTATCAGTATTACATAGGGGTCAGACATAAAGCCGTAGTATATCTGCTTACCGCTTCTTACAAGTGGGTATCCCTTATAGGTCTGAAATTTTCCGCTCATAACTTATCCTCCTTTATTGCGTTACGGTTTATGGTGTTTGATTATTTCCAGGTCTTTACGAAGTCTTCCTCTGAATCAAAGAGTCCGGCGTTCCTGATAAGTGTTTCTACGTATGATTTTGAGATGAAGAATTTGCTTTCACCGTCGATAACTACAAGCGCCTTCATTGCAGAATACTCATAGAATTCTATCTTTCTTGTCCTGCCTTCATACTTCTCAGTATAGTCTATCGCAGCCATAGGTTCGCCTTCGGGGATAGCCTCGCCCAGTGCGAATTCCTCAGCATCAGCACCGATAAGGAAGCTGTAGAACCGGCGGTATCTCTCGCTGTCGTATTCCTTGCCGTCAAGTGTAACGTTGAAGTCCTCTGCGGCAAGAGATTCCTTGTCCTTGCTTTCCTCTTTCTGCTTGATATCGAATGTACGGGTACTTCCGCCGGCTGTGAAAGACAGCTCTGTGACGTTCCATACATAGTCGCCGATGAATATTTTTGAAGCGATATCAACAGGCAGTACGCTTACCCACTTTGCCTTGTCAGCGGAGATGATGAAGATGACGTTGCCGCCCTCCAGCATACCATAACAGCACTTTCCGTACTGTGTATCAGTGAAAGGCTCGCTCAGAAGCAGGTCGTAGGTATTGCCGTCATTGCACTCCATTTCCACCTTGCAGAATGGTTCTTTCAGACCAGCCTCAGCGATATCGGATTCCTTGCAGAATACGCTGAATACGTCCTCGGCGCTGAGTCCGAACATACCTGTAGTGATATCAGTGGAGCGCTCAACTGAGATATAAGCCTCTGTAGGCGATGTGAGGATATGGGAAGCGGAAGTACCGCCGGTATAATTCTCGTCATCGCTCTTTTTGTCGTACTCTATAACGATATCGTAGTCAATATCCTCACGCTGGATAGTCAGCTTGTTGACGATAGGCATATCCTCATCGTCAGGCTTTTGGAGGACGGTCTTTTCCACGAAATCATTAAGGGTCATGCTGTAATTTGCCAGTGCGGAGTTTCTTACTGTGTATACAGTATTGTCAGCGTCCGTCATAACGTAGGTAGCGTCGCCGCCTGGAGTCTGGTTTCCGATATACATTATGCACTCCGTACCAGTTTCATAGGTGACATCAACAGTTACCAGAGGGTCTGCCAGACCGAACTTTTCAAGGTTCTGGCAGTTCTCCTCGACTACGGATTCTGTAGTAAGACCGTTGGCATTGTTGGCAAGAGTACCGATAACAGTATCACGCATAACCACGTCCTGGTAACCGTCGAGGGTATAGGTAGCGGCAGAGTCCTCGGTCTTAGGTGTTTTCTGTACAACGTGAAGTTCATCTGTCTGGTTCTTTATATCAACTGTCTTGATAACGCCTTCCAGCGACTCACCTGTTTCCGGGTCAGTGCCGGTGACCTGGCTGTCGTAGATGATTATGCGGTTCTGCTGCTCAGTTGCAGCTTCAGTAGTTTCAGTGGTGTCACCGTCGTTTGCGTCCTCCGGCTCAGTCAGCCGGAGAGCGGCATATCCGCCGCCCATGATCGCCAGCACAAGGCTGAGTCCGATAATACCCTTTACTCCGTTACTCATTTGTTACGTCTCCTTAACAGTACGATAGTACCGATCACAGCCACGATAAGGGGTATTGCGAATATAACTGTGATCCTGATAACGTTCATCTCATTCTGAGTAGGAGCTATAGAAGTCTGCTGGAGCGCCTTCTCAGGGATAACAACGCCTGCTTCCTTGCCGGTAACACTTGCGAGTATATTGGTAAGGACGTTTGCATCGTTGTAGGTATTTGTGTTTGTGAGGACAGCGTTATCCAGCATGAATGAGCTTCCCAGAACAAGAAGCTTACTGCTGTACACGTCGAAGCCCTCAGCGGTTTCCTTCCTTGAGATAACTGCCACATTGCGTGAACCCTTGTCAGCAGAAAGGTCAGTCTCCTCTGTCAGGGAAGCAAGGTAGGAAGTATCAGAAGAAGTGAGTATAGCATTTGAAACTGTCTCGTTGTTCTTGGAAAGGATATTTACAGCCCTTGCGCCGGGAGCAACGATGTTCAGTGCGGGATTTGTAAGCGTGCCGACAGTTTCGGTATCAGCCACGCTTATGATAGGAGCATAGTCCACAACGCCCAGAGCGCTGATAGGAGTCTGCATCATGTTATCATCAAGGATAGCCTTGTCATCGATCTCGATATTCCAGTCTGCCAGGAATTCTGTCAGGTTAGGCAGGTTAGTAGCGTACAGGTTGGGAACATATACCATATGTCTGTCATACTTTCCGTCGTTGTACATGAAGTCGCTCATCTTGTCTATGATGTCAACGCCGAAGTCAACGTTCGGTACTGCGATAACTACCATATCGTAGTCATCGGGGCTGAGATCGTCAGTTGCCAGGTCGATCTGGGAAACGATGTAGCCGTTCTTATCCAGGAAGGAGATGAATGACTCAACGATCTTAGCGTAGTTAGTCTCGTAAAGTGAAGCGCCGTTCATTGTGGTAGCAACAGCAACATTCACAGGGTTAGCATCAGAGACAGCCATGATAGCGGAAGTAAGTGTACTCTCGCCCACGAAAGTCATCTGGATATTAGTCTGTGTGCTTGTAGATGAGGGAGTTATCATCTGGTAGACCTCTTCCTTGCTGATGACCTTTACTCTGTCGCCGGCAGCAACGATGATGCTTCCCTCAGCGATCTCACCGCTGTAGTACTGGTTGTACTTAGCGATAACATCAGGGTCTTTTGTGATGTCAACGTACTTTACATTGATGCTTCCCTTGCCGGATTCAGCGTAGATGCTGTACTTTTCCAGTATCTCAGGGATAATATCATAGGGCATATCCACAACGACACCGTAATACTGCATATACATATCTCTGAAATAGCTGGAGTAGTAGTCGAAAGTGTCCTTGGGGGTAGTAACTACAACGTCGATATCCTTATCAAGTGCCTTTACCGCCTCGATAGTCTCGTCAGTAAGCTCGAAACGCTTATCGGGAGTAAGGTCGATCTTTACGGGGTAGCGCTTCATAAGAAGACCGCACATAAGGTTGAAAACAATAACAATAGCTATGACGAGTATCATCACAGCTGCGCTCATAGAGCCGTACTTCAGCTTTCTGCCACGGGGTTTCTTTTCCTTGACAGCAGCAGGTGTTTCCTCAGCAGCATTTACCTCTGCTGCGGAAGAAGAAGTTTCCTCCTGCTGAGTGGCTGATGAAGTTTCTTTTTCTTTTTTACTCATCTGAAATATACCTTCCTTTCCCTATTAACCCCAACGGCGCTTGTCAAGAACTCTTACTGTGAAGAAGTTGAACAGGAACGCTGTGCTGAGGAAGAATACGATACTGGAGAGGTTGAACACTCCCTGAGTAAACTCCACATATCTTGAATAGAATGATACGGAAGCCATAAGCTTCTTGATGATCTCGCTGCTGATATTGTCAGCGAACGAGTCAAAGAGGTAGAGTACGAAAAGTGCAAGCATACTTGCGATAGCAGAAGCCATCTGGTTCTCTGTAAGTGAGGAAACGAAAAGTCCTACTGCGATAAATGCAGCGCCCAGGAACAGCATAGCAAAGTAGTTGCCCAGGAGAGTTGACCAGACCACATTTCCCAGATACGCAAGGATAATGGAATACACAAATACGATACTCTCAGCGATAACGAAAAGAGTAAGTGCAGCGAAGTACTTGCCCAGTACTATCGACCACAGACCCACCGGCGCAGTCAGAAGACCCTGATCGGTGCGGTTTTTCTTCTCCTCACTCAGAAGCTTCATGGTGAGGATAGGGATAAGAAAGAGTACGATTATGAACATCGAACCGAACATTGATGACGTTTCAGTAGTACCTGCGCCCACAACGCCGTTGAAGAAGAATATGCCGGAGAGCAGGAAGAATACTGTAAGGAATACATAAGCAACGCCTGATATGAAGAAGGCGTTCATCTCTCTTCTGTAAATAGCTCCCATTATTTATCACCTCCGTTGTTATCGCTTTCATCATCCGCACTTGCCACGAGTTCTCCGTCCTTGACGGAAAGCTCGATCTTGGGAGCAGGCTTTTCAACGATGTCAGCCTTGTCTCTGCCGGGGACGATATCGCCCATAGTAATCTTGAGGAAGATGTCCTCAAGGGTCAGGTTAGAAAGCTGGAGCATAAGGATATTCCAGCCCTTCTCACGGCAGAGGTTATTGACAGCACGGCGGATATCCACGTTTTCATGAGCCTCAACGTCGTAGTCATAGATACCACGCTCACGCTCCATATCAGCACGGACATACTTCACGCCCTCTATCTTTTTAAGTGCATCAACGATCTCCTGCTTATCGTTTACAGTATGGGTACTGCCCTCGATACGCAGGGTCATCTTATGCTCATTGGTGATATTCTTTGCGATCTCATCAGCAGTACCGTCAGCGGCAACAACGCCCTTGTTGATAATGATGATCTTGTCGCAAACAGCCTGTATCTCAGGAAGGATATGTGAGGAAAGGATAACGGTATGATTCTTTCCCAGCTTCTTGATGAGGGTCCTTATCTCGATGATCTGGTTCGGGTCAAGACCTACTGTAGGCTCGTCGAGGATAAGTACAGGGGGATTATTGATAAGTGCCTGAGCAAGACCTACTCTCTGCTTATATCCCTTTGAGAGATTGCGGATAATTCTTCCCCTTACTGCGCTTATCTTACACAGGTCGCATACCTCTTTAAGGTGTGCCTTTCTGGGGAGCTTGCATTTTTTCAGGTCATACATAAAGCCCAGGTATGAGTCAACTGTCATATCCACATAAAGCGGAGGTATCTCAGGAAGATAGCCTATATAGGACTTAGCCTTCTTAGGGTCTTCCAGAATGTCAACGCCGTTTATGAGTATCTGTCCGGAAGTAGATGAGATATACCCCGTAAGCATATTCATAGTGGTTGACTTACCAGCACCGTTAGGGCCAAGGAAGCCGAGAATCTCGCCTTTCTCAACCTTGAAGCTGATATTGTTCACGGCTTGTTTATCGCCGTATCGTTTGGTAAGGTTTTTAACCTCGATCATTTAAAGGTTTCCTCCTTTTTCCGGAGGTCAGAGCAAGAGTTCTTGCAGTAACTTCCAAAAAGTTTTGAAAATATATTTAATGTCATATTCAGACAATATATATTAACTCTTTAATGTGAAAGTGCAGTGAAAGCTGCACGAAAATTGCCTTTATGTCCGGTGAGTATCTGCCGCCTTAGCTGCCGCTAAATCCTTCTGAAGCTGAGCTTTCAGGCTGTCGATACCGTCGAACTTCATTTCGGGTCTTACGAACTTTTCCAGGAAAACGGTACATATCTGACCGTATACATCAGCATTTCCGCTGTAGAAATGGGTTTCCGAAAGAGGCAGCCGCTCGCCCTGGATAGTAGGTTTTACGCCGATATCCGTAAGAGCGCTGTAGCTGTTGCCGCAAACCATTGCCGCTGAGCGGTAAACGCCGTATGCCGGTACAAGCTGACCAGGGGCGAAATTCTGATTAGCGGTGGGGAAACCAATGGTATTGCCGATATGGTTTCCGTGGACTATCTCGCCATAAACCGCATAGGGTGACAAAAGAAGTCCGGCTGCCTTTTCAGCGTCGCCCTTTTTCAGGAGTGCTCTTATGGCAGTAGACGACACCTTTTCCCCGGCGCAGATAACATCGTCTGCAACAGTTACGGTAAAGCCCATATCGTTTCCCAGCGCCAGAAGCTCGTTTATACCGCAGGCAGCACCTTTTCCGAAGCGGAAGTCTCTGCCGCAGACAACGTGTCCGGCGTTCATTTTTTTAATAAGGATATTCTCTGCAAATTCCCTGCCGGTCATATCCTTGATGTCTCTGAAATCAGCGCTGACAACGTTATCAACGCCCATTTTCCTTATGAGTACTTCCTTGTACTCCTCGGTATAGATGTACTCCAGCGTACTTCCCTGCTTAACGCCAACTGTAGCCGGGTCGAAGGTGAATACTGCCGGGGTAAGGAAGCGCTGAGCCGCATCATTTACAGCAGTCTCGATAACTGCCCTGTGACCTCTGTGAACTCCGTCGAAAAGTCCGAGTGCCACTGATGTTTTATTGTTTTCCATAGTGTCACCTCAGATTCTTTCCCACACGCAGAACGCCGTTTTCACGGTCAGCCAGCGCCGTTCCCAGGAATTCGCCGTCAAAGCCGTATACCCTGTAGGTATCAGCATCGGGGAGGATATTGTACACTCTCTCCAGGTCAAGCTTTACGCCGTTTGAGTACATTCTTGTCTGCACCTGTCCCAGTTTCAGCTCAGGCAGGCTTATAAAAGCTTTCTCTACGGGCATTATCAGTTCATTCAGCCTGTCCTCGTCAGCAGCAGCCTGTATCTCATCGAAGGTATAGCAATCGCTGAGAGTGAACCCTGATGAGGAAGTCCTCACAAGGCTGGTCATGATACCGCCGCAGCCGAGTTTTTCACCGATATCGCTGATAATTGTGCGGATATAAGTTCCCTTGCCGCACTCGATAGTCAGAACACCCTCACGGCACTCCGGCTGGTAGCTTTCAAGGCGCAGGCTGAAAACCTCTATCTCACGGGATTTCCGCTCCACCTCGATTCCTTTTCTGGCAAGGTCATAAAGTCTCTGACCGTCCACCTGAACGGCGGAGTACATAGGCGGCTTCTGCTGTATCTTACCGGTAAACTCCGGCAAAACAGAGAGTATGTCGCTCTCGCTGACCGCCATATCGCTGCACTCGCTCACCTCGCCGGTAACGTCCTGGGTATCGGAAGTGAACCCCAGACGGAATCCGGCACGGTAGCTTTTTGTATTATCCGGCATAATGTCCACCGCTTTAGTAGCGCCCTCGACAAATACCGGAAGTACGCCTGTAGCCATAGGGTCAAGCGTACCGCCGTGACCGAGCCGCCGGGTATGGAGTATGCCCCGGAGTTTAGCCACAACATCGAAGGAAGTAAATCCGGCAGGCTTATTCACACAAAGTATGCCGTTCATTCGTCAAGCGCCTTTCTTACAGCTTCCACCAGGTACTCCTTTATCTCGGAGATATCGCCGGAAGCTGAACAGCCGGCAGCCCTTGCATGACCGCCGCCGCCGAGGGTCTGGCATATCTGAGATACGTTCACCTTTTCAGCGGAACGGAATGAGCATTTGAACACGCCGTCCTCACGCTCACGCATAAGGATACCGACTTCAGTCCCCTCAAGCTGTATAGTCTTGGGAGCGAAGCCTTCCAGTTCCTCCATAGCAACGCCCAGTTCCTTCATTTTCTCCTGAGTGATGCATATAATGACCACCCGTCCGTCCAGATACTCCTCCATAAGGTCGGTAAGCTGAGCGTCCAGCTTCATTCTGCCACGGGACTTAACGTCGAACATATTCCTGTTTATCTTAGCGAAATTGATGTCATAAGTGCGCTTCATCTCAGCGGCTATCTCATGGGCACGGGGAGTAGTACACTCGAACTTGAAGCAGCCTGAATCTGTAGCAATACCTGTATAAAGGCACATAGCACAGTGGCGGCTGATATTCACGCCCATATATTTCGCCAGGTCATAGATGACCTCGCAGGCAGCAGTAGCATCTGCACGCAGGAGAGTCCTTTCAGCGTAGTTCTTATTGGATTCGTGGTGGTCGATACAAAGCTGTACCTTATCGCCGTATATCTTCTCATAGTCACCCATAAGCTGAGTATCAGCGATATCAACAGCGATAATTGTCTTAGGCTCAAAGTCCTCGTTGGTTATGCCGTCGGTAAGGAACGCATACCTCTTAGGGATAACATCATGGCAAACCACTCTGCTTCTTATACCCAGTTCAGCGAGTATATCTTTCAGACCGTAGCCTGCTCCGATACAGTCGCCGTCGGGAGAGCGGTGAGTGATGATAACAGCGTCCTCAGCTGATCTGAGGAACTTAGCAGCTTCATAGAGATCAACTAACATATCGCTTACCTCCTGTAGTTACTTGTCACCGAGAAGGTCATTCAGTCTCTTGCTGATCTGAGCGCTTCTCTCAATGGAATTATCAGCGATGAACCGCAGCTGCGGGGACTTTCTCAGTTTCAGACGGTGAAAGAGTTCACGTCTTATGAATCCGGCAGCACTTGCAAGTCCCTCTACTGACTGCTCGGTCTTTTCCATACCTGTAAGGGAGGAGACATATATCTTGCAGTCTGACATATCCCCTGAGAGATCGACTCTTACTATAGTAAGCAGCGGATCGATGCGGGGGTCTTTCAGTTCTCTGAGAATAGCGGTCATCTCACGTTTTATATCCTCAGCCGTGCGGCTGTTTTTAAAATTCGGCATATAAACTCCTTTATATTCATGCTCCGGCAGAACTTCAGGAAGCTCTGCCCCGGAGCGTCAGGATCAGTCTTCTCTGTATTCCTCTATTGTATAAGCCTCGAAAACGTCGCCTTCCTTGACATCGCTGTACTTCTCAAGGCTGATACCGCACTCGTAACCCTCGGCAACTTCGCTTGCATCGTCCTTGAAACGCTTCAGACCAGCGATCTGGTCGTCAGCGATGATGATACCGTCACGTACAACTCTTATCTGAGCGCCTCTCGTGATCTTACCGCTTACTACACGGCATCCGGCAACCATACCAACGTTGGAGATCTTGTATACCTGACGAACCTCAGCACGTCCAAGGTCTACCTCACGGGTCTTGGGAGCGAGCATACCCTTCATAGCGGTAGTTATCTCCTCGATAGCGTCGTAGATGATACGATACAGGCGGATATCAACGCCGTCACGCTTTGCGTTCTCCTCAGCAACAGGGTCGGGACGAACGTTGAAGCCTACGATGATAGCGTTGGAAGCGCTTGCCAGCATAACGTCGCTCTCCTTAACAGCACCAACTGCGCCGTGGATAACTCTTACTCTTACCTCATCGTTGGAGAGCTTTTCAAGTGACTGCTTAACAGCCTCAACAGAACCCTGAACGTCAGCCTTTACGATGATAGGCAGTTCCTTGATCTCGCCCTCAGCGATCTGGCTGAACAGGTTGTCGAGAGTAACCTTGCGGTAAGCATTGAACTGCTCCTGCTTCTGCTCATGCTTTCTCTGCTCTACCAGTTCACGGGCAAGTCTCTCGTCCTCAACAGCGTTGAATGTATCACCAGCGCTGGGAACTTCTGCAAGACCTGTGATCTCAACAGGAACAGACGGGCCGGCTTCCTTAACGGTTCTGCCCTTGTCGTTAGTCATTACACGAACTCTGCCCACAGCAGTACCGGCTATAAGAACATCGCCCTGTCTGAGAGTACCATTCTGAACCAGAAGTGTAGCGATAGGGCCTCTGCCCTTATCAAGACGAGCCTCGATAACAGTACCCTTAGCCAGTCTGTCGGGATTAGCCTTGAGTTCCTGAACTTCAGCGACCAGGAGTACGCTTTCAAGCAGGTCGTCGATACCTTCGCCGGTCTTAGCGGAAACGGGTACGCAGATAACGTCGCCGCCCCACTCCTCGCATACCAGGTCGTACTTTGTGAGTTCTTCCTTGATACGGTCGGGGTTAGCGCCTTCCTTATCCATTTTGTTTATAGCAACGATTATCTTTACTCCGGCGGACTTAGCGTGGTTGATAGACTCGATAGTCTGGGGCATGATACCGTCGTCAGCGGCAACAACGAGGATAGCGATATCAGTGATATTAGCACCTCTTGCACGCATTGAAGTGAACGCCTCATGTCCGGGAGTATCCAGGAAAGTGATGTCCTGACCGTTGATATTTACCTGATAAGCACCGATATGCTGAGTGATACCGCCAGCTTCTCCGGCAGCAACATGAGCATTTCTGATGCGATCGAGGATAGAGGTCTTACCGTGGTCAACGTGACCCATAACAACTACAACAGGGCATCTGGGAGAGAGGTTTGTATCGTCGTCATCGCTGTCGTCGATAAGGCGCTCCTCGATAGTAACGACTACCTCCTTCTCAACCTTTGCACCCAGTTCATCAGCTACCAGTGCAGCGGTATCGAAGTCGATCTCCTGGTTTATAGTAGCCATAACGCCCAGACCCATAAGCTTCTTGATAACGTCAGTAGCAGTAGCCTTCAAACGTGTAGCAAGTTCGCCTACAGTGATAGAATCAGGGATCATAACTTTAAGCTGCTGTTTTCTTGCACGCTCAAGTTCCAGGCGCTTGAGTTTCTCAGCTTCGCTTTCCTTGCGTGAGAACTGCTGTCTTGTACGCTGAGCGGACTTCTGGTTGATCTTCTGCTTCTTGGAGGAGTAGTTCTCGCTCTTATGTCTTGCAGGGGCGATCTGCTCATAGCGCTCGTCGTACTTATCGAGTTCAACGTAGCTTCCACGAGTATCAACAGTTCTTCTCTGACCGGAAGTCTGACCAGTCTCGGAACTGATATTGGCGCTGAACTTAGTTCTCTCGCCTCTGTCCTGAGCCTTAGCCTGCTGTTTCTTTTCGTTCTTTTTCTTGGGCTTGTCATCGTGCTTTGTCTCAGTCTGTGCAGGCTTTTCCTCAGCCTTTTTCTCAGGTGCAGGAGCAGCAGCGGGCTTCTCCTCAGCCTTCTTTTCGGGTGCAGGTGCAGCCTTTTCCTCAGCCTTTTTCTCCGGTGCAGGTGCAGCCTTCTTTTCCGGCTGTTTCTTCTCTGACTTCTTGGAATTTATAAAAGTGACTGTACCTGTCGGCTTCTTTTCTACCGGAACAGGGTCATGCTTTTCGTCCTTTGTAGCGAAGTACTCATTCAGAGACTTTACCTCATGAAGCTTAGTGAAATGCTCCAGTACCAGATCCATTTCCTCCTCAGTGAGGGTAGTAGCACCTGTCTTCTTCTTATTCTCGCCTCTTTCTAAAAAGAAATTCAGCAATTCCTGATAAGAAATTCCCAGGTCTTTAGCTGCATCAACTAATTTGATCTTTCTTGCCATAGGCTTATCGTACCTCCGTAAAATCATCGTTCAGCCGCAGTATATGCGTCTGACATTTATTGTGGAGTGTGGTGATACACACTATATATTGTATAAAGATGTCAGGCAAATATCTTGCCGAAACCTCCGGCGAAACCCTTATCGCACACAGCGATGACCGCAGTTTCCTTGCCGCAAAGGTTCAGCATCTCCTCTTTGGAAAGCTCTGTAACGTATACCGGGATATTCCGCTCGCCGCAAACGAAACCAGTCTCTTTAATGGTTCTTGCAGACGCATCAGAAGCCGCCAGTACGCAGAAAGCCTTACCGCCCTTTACCGCATCGCACACGCTGTCGAAGCCCTTGACGGACTTTCCGGCTTTGATGCACATGGTAAGCAGGTTAGCTGTTTTCTGTTTCGTTCCTGAGTTCATTTGCCATCACCTCATAAACGCTGTCCTCGATCTTGCATGAGAAGGTTTTCTCCAGCCGTCTGCCTTTTCTTGCCTTTTCAAGGCAATCAGTACTAAGGCATATATATGCACCTCTGCCGTTTTTCTTTCCGGTAAAGTCCAGGCTTATCTCGCCCTCAGGCGACCTTACGACTCTGAGCAGTTCCTTTTTCGGCTTCATTTCGCCGCAGCCCAGGCACATTCTCATGGGGATCTTTTTCGGCTTCATAATTACTCACCATCGGCGCTGTCAGCAGCTTCTTCAGCGGCATTTTCAGCGTCAGCAGGAGTTGTCTCCTCAGCGGTTTTCTCAGTCTCAGCGGGCATTTCAGCAGCAGCGCTGTCACCGTCCAGAGAGAAAGCGTTCTCAGCAGCTTCCGGCTCAGCCTCGTTATTCTCGTCAGCAGTCTCGGCAGTCTCAGCCTTTACTGTAACGGGAGGAACGTAATTGGGGTCGAGTTCGGGAGCAGTATTGCCGTTCTCGTCAACATCGGGCTTGATGTCGATCTTGTAGCCGGTCAGCTTAGCAGCCAGCTTAGCGTTCTGACCCTTCTGACCGATAGCCAGGGAGAGGAGTTTGCTGCTTACGATAACTGTACAGGTCTTTTCCTCCTCGGAAATGATGATAGTTTTCATGACAACAGCAGGAGCAAGAGCGTTAGCGATGAATTCCTCAGGCTTTTCGCTCCACTGGATAACGTCGATCTTCTCGCCGCCCTGTCTGTCGCCGTTGAGTTCTCTTGAAACAGCAGCTATACGGCAGCTCTTAGTACCGATGCATGAACCAACAGGATCAATATTCTCATCGCCTGACCATACAGCTATCTTTGTTCTTGAACCAGCCTCACGGGAAACTGACTTTACTTCAATGATACCGTCATGTATCTCCGGAACTTCCTTCTCGAAAAGTCTCTTTACGAAGTCCTTGTGTGTACGTGAGATCTTAACGATAGGCTTCTTGTTTCTTGCAGCGATATTGGTGATATAAACCTTTATCTTATCGCCTTCTCTGAGAGTCTCGCCGGGGATCTGCTCGTTTTTGAAAAGGTACAGTTCAGAGCCTTCAAAATCAACAGTAACAGTACCTCTGCCGGGCTCTACCTGGTATACAGTAACGGGGATTATATCATGCTCATATCTGTCGAACTTATTGAGTATCTGCTCACGGTTGATATCTCTCAGGTCGCCCTTGATAGACTGCTTAGCGGAGAGTGCAGCCATTCTGCCCAGCTTTGAGATATCCAGTCTCTTGTAGATAGTACCGCCTACCATAGCATTAGGATCTCTGGTCTTAGCCTCGTCGATATTGACTTCGTTCTCGTCGATAGGCATATCCTCGATGATGTCCTGGCGGATATACATCTCGAATCTTCTTGTGACAGGGTCGATATCTACTCTTATTCTGTCCTCGCTGTGGGGGTATGCTCTCTTAGCGGCTTTGAGCATAGCTGACTTTACCTTTTCGATAAGCACCTGAGCGTCGATACCGTTTTCAGTGCCCAGCTCACGGAGCTGCTGGAAGAAATCCAGTCCCTGCTCCTCGCTGTTCTTCTTTCCTTTTTTACCTGTTGTACTCATTGTCGGAAATTCCTCCATTATCATATATCCATACGGATACGTTATTCAAAATCAAAATACAGCTTAACGAATGAGATATCCTGAAGCTGGAATGACTTAGTCTCGCCGTCAACTGTTACAGTAACGGATTCCTTATCAGCGTCTTCAAGAATACCGACGATCTCCTTCAGACCGTCAACGGCTCTGATAAAGTGAACTCTCACCTCATCGCCCTTGCACACCTCAAAGTGTTCGGGTTTGAGGAGTTCTCTTTCAAGACCTGCCGAGCCGACCTCAAGCATATACTGCTGAGGGATAGGGTCTTTCTCATCGAGTATCTGGTTAACAGGTTCGGTGACCTTTTCGCAGTCCTCGATAGTGATGCCCTCGTCCTGGTCGATGAAAATACGCAGGTACCACATAGCACCTTCCTTAACATAGGAAACGTCCCAGAGGTAGTATCCCAGTTCATCGGTAACAGGTTTCACCAGGTCATACACCTTCTGTTCTGTACCTCCGAATTTTTTCAGCTTCATCTGATTCTCCTTTCATTGTTAAAAGCTGCGGTAAGCCTGTCTGTATGGAGCTGCATTTTCCCCAATACAAACGAAAGACCGGAATGTTCCGGTCTTAAGCTTAGTATCATAATGTTATTATACCACACCCGATCCGAAAAAGTCAAGTACTTTTTTAAATAATACCACAGCAACAGCATTTACTTTTTGGGTAATTATTCAAGCCGCACGTTTCTTTTTTAAATTCTCAGTATTTCTTCCGAATCACCAAAGGGGACAACCCAAGGTGGAAAAGGGGGAGGGACTAATTAAACCCGACAAAAATCGGCATTCCCTCCCCCTTTTCCCCCTTAGGTTTTCCCCTCTGGACTCCCCTTTCCTGAACCCCCTTTTTCCCCACCTTT
>JAGBJO010000002.1 GCA_017934425.1 Ruminococcus sp. | reverse complement strand
TGTACGGATTTTCAGGCATAATTTTGTCGGTGGCAAGGCAAAAATCCGCCGACGGGCTGTCGCCCTTCAAGGATTTTTAACGCAGTCACCGGCAAAATTTGACGAAAAGACGTGCATGAATCCCTATGTGGACAGGTTCTTATACTTATTAACCAGAAAGGGGCGACCATAAAGCCGCCCTTTCTTATCGTTATGGACAGATATCACTTCTGTTCCTTGAGTTTGCAGCACTTCTTGTACTTCTTGCCGCTTCCGCAAGGACAGGGATCGTTGTCACCGATCTTATTAGCATGAACTTCCTCAGTGAAGCTGCCGTCGCCAGCACCAGCGTTAGGAGCATCAGGCTTAGCCACCTGCTCACGCTCAGGAGCCTGGTTATTACGCAGACGTACAGTAAGCAGAGCACGAACAGTATCCTCACGGATAGAAGCAACCATAGCGTCGAACATCTCGAAGCCCTCGTAACGATACTCGATAACGGGGTTCTTCTGACCGTAAGAGCGCAGGCTGATACCCTTCTTGAGTTCTTCCATATCGTCGATATGTGCCATCCACTTTGTATCAACAGTCTTGAGGAGGATAACTCTTTCCAGCTCACGGATTATATCCTTGCCGTACTCAGCTTCCTTAGCCTCATATATCTCGCCGCACTTTGTATTCAGAGCGGTGATGATCTCCTCCTTGGTAACGTCCTTGAGTTCTTCCTCAGTAAAGCTGAGATCCTCCGGACCGATGAGCCAGCCTAAGAAGTACTCCTTCAGACCAACGATGTTCCACTCGTCCTTGACATCGTCGTCAACCAGGTAGTTGTTAACAGTCTCGGTGATAAGTTCTTCCATCATCTTCAGGATACTCTCATGGAGGTCTTCACCGTCAAGCACCTGTGAACGCTGCTTGTAGATGATCTCACGCTGAGTATTCATAACGTCGTCGTAGTTGAGGACGTTCTTTCTGATGCTGAAGTTTCTGCCCTCGACCTTCTTCTGAGAGGACTCGATGATCCTTGTAAGAGCCTTGCTCTCGATAGGCATAGTTTCTTCCACATTGAGAGCCTTCATCATATTCTCCAGTCTGTCGCCGGCGAAAATACGCATCAGGTCGTCCTCAACGGAGAGGAAGAAGCAGCTTTCGCCCTCGTCACCCTGACGGCCGGAACGACCACGGAGCTGGTTGTCGATACGTCTTGACTCATGGCGCTCAGTACCGAGGATATAAAGTCCGCCAGCTTCCTTAACAGCAACAGCCTTTTCCTTTACCTCAGCATTGAACTTCTCGAACAGTTCATTATAAAGCTTTCTTGCAGCCAGGATCTCCTCGTTATCGGTATCAGCGAAGCCGATAGCCTCAGAGATGATATCTTCGGGGATCTCACGCTTTCTCAGTTCTGCACGGGCAAGGAACTCAGCGTTACCGCCCAGGATAATATCAGTACCACGTCCAGCCATATTGGTAGCGATAGTAACAGCGCCGTACTTACCAGCCTGAGCGACGATCTCAGCTTCCTTAGCGTGGTGCTTAGCGTTGAGGACTTCGTGCTTTATGCCTCTGCGCTTGAGCATAGCGGAGAGAAGCTCTGACTTCTCGATAGAAACAGTACCAACAAGGATAGGCTGACCCTTCTTGTTGCACTCGATGATTTTCTCGATAATAGCTTCGTACTTACCCTTTTCAGTGGAGTATACCTGGTCGTTATGGTCGATACGGATAACGGGCTTGTTAGTGGGGATAGCGATAACGTCCAGCTTGTAGATCTCCTTGAACTCGTCCTCCTCGGTCATAGCAGTACCGGTCATACCGGAGAGTTTGTTATACAGACGGAAGAAATTCTGGAAAGTGATAGTAGCAAGGGTTCTGGACTCGCTCTTTACCTTAACGCCTTCCTTAGCCTCGATAGCCTGGTGCAGACCGTCGTTGAAACGACGACCCAGCATAAGACGGCCGGTGAATTCGTCAACGATGATGATCTCGCCGTCCTTGACAACGTAATCGACCTCGTTCTTCATAACGCCGTTAGCCTTGATAGCCTGGTTGATGTGGTGGAGGAGAGTCATGTTCTCAGGATCCATAAGGTTATCGACTCTGAAAGCTTCCTCAGCCTTCTTAACACCACGCTGAGTGATAGTAGCGGTCTTAGCCTTTTCGTCGATGATATAGTCGGCAGTTTCGCTGATAGCGTCCTGGTCAGCCTTGTCGTCCATTTCAACAACGGTAACAGGAGTGAGCATCTTAGCGAAGCGGTCAGCGATTGAGTAAAGCTCAGTAGACTTCTCACCTCTGCCGGAAATGATAAGCGGAGTTCTTGCCTCGTCGATGAGGATAGAGTCAACCTCGTCCACGATAGCGAAGTTAGGCTCACGCTGAACACGCTCCTCCTTATGAGTTACCATGTTATCACGGAGGTAGTCGAAACCAAGCTCGTTATTAGTAGCATAAGTAACGTCGCAGTTATAAGCAGCACGGCGCTCCTCGTTGGTAAGACCATGGAGGATACAGCCAACAGTCAGACCCAGCCAGCGCAGAACCTTACCCATTTCCTCAGCCTGAGTCTTAGCAAGGTAGTCGTTAACGGTAACGACGTGAACGCCCTTGCCTGACAGAGCATTAAGGTAGGAAGCAACGCAGGCAACGAGAGTTTTACCTTCACCGGTCTTCATTTCAGCGATACGTCCCTGGTGGAGAACGATAGCACCGATAATCTGAACTTCATAAGGCTTCTTCTTGAGGACACGCCAAGCGCCCTCTCTTACAGTAGCAAGAGCCTCAGGGAGGATATCGTCAAGAGTCTCGCCGTTTTCGAGTCTGTCTCTGAACTGCTGTGTTTTACCTTTCAGCTCAGCGTCTGAGAGAGCGGAATACTCCTCATCGAGAGCCAGAACTTTATTCTTGATAGGAGTGATACGCTTCAGCTCTCTGTTGGAGTAAGCGTTTGCTCCGAAAATTCCTTTAAATAAACCCATTTGATGTTTACCGCCTTTACATATTTTAGTGTTAGCAAGTAATTAGTATACACATAAATATATTTTACTACAAATCCGCCCTTTTGTCAATACCCACACCACGGAAAAAAATGCATAATGATTGCTGGCTCGGCAAATTTTTCTGTGTCAGCACCTCTGACGGGAATTAGAGCGTTTTGATGAATTCGTAATGCGTAATGCGTAATGCGTAATTAATGGTATCGCCTTGCGGCGATGTTTTAAAGATGCCTGTTGATTGAAATGTTTATGGTTTCTGCATCTTTAAAATCTGTGCCGTAAGGCACACCGAAATTACGCATTACGCATTACGAATTACGCATTAAATAAAAAAGCCGGCTTAGCCGACTTTTTGTTTAAGCATCTTTGAACATCTTGTAGTGTATGTCGATGAATCGCTTCATGCCCTGGTAGTATTCCTCGTCATAGGGGATAAAGAGGTACGTCTCGTCCTGGAATTCCTCACTGTAGTAGCGCTCCATGCCGAAATACCTCATTGCGAACCTGTCCACGTCTGCCGGATAGCAATGCTTTTCGTTTCCGTGGTCGTAGTAGAACTCCGCAAAACGCTGTCCCTCATCGTTGAAGATCTCACGGTAGAGTTTTCCGCCCAGTCCCACTTTTATCAGTTCACGCAGCGGAACATTTGTGTCCCCTGCCCTGAGTTTCTTTGTGATGCCCTGGAAACTCTGCTCAAATTCACGGCACATAAGTCCCTTTTCAATGCACCAGCGCAGATATATCGCCATATGATTATATCCGGCAAGTTCCTCCACCGGCAGTTTCTTCTCCCGGATAGTGCCGACGTGCCACTCCATTGTGTCCATGACTGTCATCGGTGACTGAGCTGCCACGTCCGGACGGATCACGTCCACCACCGGTGAAAGTTCATCGCCAAAAAGTTCCAGCAAAGCGTCAGTGCCGTTTTTTATCTTGTACTGCATTTCCTTTCGGTAAAGCGGCATAACAAGGTAGAAGTTCACCTCATCGCCGTCCGGCAGAGTGCAAACGTCCGCATCTTCACCGAAGGGAGTAAGCAGGAGGAGTGCCGCAGAAAATCCGCAGTTTTCATCAACATTCTCGCCCAGGTCGATACTATGTCCCCAGCCCAGCCAGTTCTTCTCGCCAATGGGAAGCCTTGCCAGGAATTTCAGAAGGCGCACAGGCCAGTAATAGCGGTTCTCGCTGCTGTCGATGTTCCAGTCTGGGGGCAGGCATATGATAAGTTCCGCTCTGTCAAGCTTTTCATTACGCAGTTCCTCCGGAACGTCCATTTTATGCGCACCCATTCCCATAGTCACAAGGGTATAGAAGTTATGCTCCTCATTCGGCGGAATAACGGCTATATCCAGGTGAATATCCGGGGACAGAAGTTCGTGAATAACTGTAGGGAATTCGCCCATTTTGCTGCCGATGTGTTCTTCAAGTATTTCCAGTTCCTCAGAACTGTACAGCTCAGGTTCCATGCGTTTACCTCCTGCTCAGGATAATATCAGTGATATCGCTTGCTTTTTCGGCTATATAGTCAGCGCCGGCGCTTACAAGTTCCTCTCTGCCACGGAAGCCCCATACGCAGCCGATAGAGGTGATACCGGCGTTTTTGGCGGTCATTATATCAACGTCGCTGTCGCCTATCATGTAGACTTTTCCCTCGCCGCCGACAGCGGAAAGGATCTCCCGGATAATGGCGGTGTCAGGCTTTTTCGGGCGCTCATCGCAGCCGCCCAGCACTTTCACGAAAGGGATATCCGGCAGAAGTGCCTTCATTATCTCACGGGCGAAGTTCTGGGGCTTATTTGTAGCTACAGCGACCTTTACCCCAGCATCAACCAGTTCCCGGAGAGTATCGTGGATACCCTCATAAAGCACGGTCTTGTCAAGGTAGTGGCTGGCGTAGTATTCGGTGAACATTTCATGGAGAGCGTCAGTTTTGTCCTTTTCATTTTCTGGCAAAGCTCGCTCGCAAAGCTTCCTTACGCCGTTCCCCACGAATATCTTGTACTGCTCATATGGGTGACCGGGGAAGCCGAACTTCGCAAGTCCCTGCTCCACTGAATCTGCCAAATCGCAAAGGGTGTCAGCAAGAGTTCCGTCAAGGTCAAAAACCGCTGTTATCATTTATTTCCTCCGTTCATATTCTTTTAGCAAGAAGTTCTGAGTACTTTCCTCTGAACTGCTCGAATCTGTCCTCGTCGATAGCCTGTCTTATGCGCTCGGCGAGGGTGTTGTAGAAGTACAGATTGTGCTGGACTGCAAGTCTGCCTGCAAGCTGTTCCTTAGCCTTGAAAAGGTGGCTGACGTAGGCACGGCTGAAATTGCGGCAGGTGGGGCAGTCGCACTCCTCGTCTATAGGACGTGGGTCGGTTTCGTAGCACTTGTTTTTCAGGTGCATGATGCCGCTCCATGTGAATACAGTAGCATGGCGTGCGTTACGGCTTGGCATTACACAGTCGAACATATCAATTCCCCTTGCAACAGCTTCAATGATGTTGGAAGGAGTACCCACGCCCATAAGGTAACGGGGTTTATGAACGGGCATGAAAGGCTCTACTACGTCGATAACACGGTACATCTCAGAGGTTGACTCACCTACAGCCAGTCCGCCGATAGCATAGCCGTCCAGGTCAAGTTCAGCTATCTCCTGCATATGGCGCACACGCAGGTCATCGTAGACCGAGCCCTGGTTTATGCCGAAAAGCATCTGCTTCTTATTAATCGTATCCGGCAGGCTGTTGAGCCTGTCCATTTCAGCTTTACAGCGGTGAAGCCAGCGAGTAGTTCTTGCGATAGATGCCTCAACGTAGTCATGAGGCGAGGGGTTCTCAACGCACTCATCAAACGCCATAGCGATCGTAGAAGCCAGGTTCGACTGTATCTGCATACTCTCCTCCGGGCCCATGAAAATGCGGTGACCGTCGATATGTGAAGCGAAATAAACGCCCTCCTCCTTTATCTTTCGGAGTGACTGGAGAGAGAATACCTGGAATCCGCCGCTGTCGGTAAGTATCGGCTTATCCCAGTTCATGAACTTGTGCAGACCGCCCATTTCCCTTACTACCTTATCGCCGGGGCGCAGGTGGAGGTGGTAGGTATTGCACAGTTCCACCTGAGTTTTCAGTTCTCTCAGGTCAATGGAAGAAATGCCGCCCTTTATAGCGGCAGAAGTACCCACGTTCATGAAACATGGGGTCTGGAAAGTGCCGTGGACGGTATCCATCTGTCCACGGCGTGCTTTATTTTCGGTTTTAAGTAAAGTAAACATAGGCAACTCCTGTGTGAATGAGGACTTGCCCAGTTTCATCGCTTCACATGGCGCTGATGATAATAAACAGCATCACGATAGAGTAAGCAGAGATAATGAATATAGAAAGTCCTCTTAAAATATGGTAAGCGGCTGTATGCACGCTCCCGTCACGTCCTATTCCCAGACGGACAGCGAGTTTTTCAAATACGAACGAAACAGCAGAGACAACCGCCGGAACAGCGCCGAAGAAGAATGCGATCAAGCCGTTTGCGATAGAACCGAGAATATAGATAGGACCGCTAATGAGTATTGCCGGATTCTCCCCTGTTTTGTGGACTTCTCTTTCAAGGCTTTCCATACCGGGGTTATCAAAATAGAACTCAGCAAAGATCATCGCAGAAAGGATAAAAACGACAATAAGGAAGATGCTGTAAGGTCGGTCTTTTTTCCTGATAACTTCCGGTGTTAAATACTCATATCTCATAATGATACCTCCTTAAAAAACTTTTTTTGTTCTTTACTGATATCATTATACCTTATATCCGCCGTTATTTTAAGATGTCATTTGTAACCTTATCAATGACAAAAGTCATCATATCGCATCGTAAGGTTCGCACTTGTCAGCGCTGCGCTTTCTTCGCTTGTTGCAGAATCCTATCAGTTCGTTGTTTTCATCACGGACAGCAGTAATGTAAAGGTCGATATCCTCATCTTCGATACGTCCCACAAAGATGCTGTTATTTTCAGTACTTTCCTTGAACCACTCGACCACAACATTTATCTTGCTCAGTGATTCCTCATTCATGTAAAGCCGCAAAGATCTTCCGACTGTAAGTTCATACTTGCCAAATTCCTCTAATGCCAATCTATTGGCATAAATGATCCTGTAATCAAGATCGCACATAACAACAGGTACTTCTTCTGTTTCCACGTAGCTTTTAAAAAATGATGAAATATCGGTGATGTCCATAAAAAAATACTTCTCCTTGTAAACAATATTATGTCAGCTAATTAATCAGCACTAAAATGTATTATATTAGAATTGTATCACGTTTTTCGCTATTTGTCAACCGTTTGCACTCTCAAACGTTTACATAAGGATCAGAGTATGCACATACTGTCGCCGAAGCTGAAGAAGCGGTAGCGCTCCTGTACTGCGATCTTGTAGGCGTTCATTGTGTTGTCGTAGCCCATGAATGCGGATACCAGCATGATGAGTGTACTCTCCGGCAGGTGGAAGTTGGTGATAAGACCGTCGATGCACTTGAACTGGTAGGAGGGATAGATGAATATGTCGGTATAACCCTCATGTTCAGCAATATCACCGTAGAATGTAGCCACGCTTTCCAGTGTGCGGCAGGTGGTAGTGCCGACAGCGATAACACGTCCGCCATTTTTCTTAGTCTCATTGATAAGGTCGGCAGTTTCCTTGGGGAGGTAGTAGTGTTCACTGTGCATTTTGTGGTCAAGGACATTATCCTCCTTGACGGGGCGGAAAGTTCCCAGACCCACATGAAGCGTAACGAAAGCGGTCTTTATACCCCTTGCACGCAGATCGTCCAGCATATCCTCGGTGAAGTGCAGACCAGCGGTAGGTGCAGCCGCCGAACCCAGTTCATTTGAATAAACTGTCTGGTAGCGCTCCTTGTCCTCAAGCTTAGCGGTGATGTATGGGGGAAGCGGCATTTGTCCCACGTCCTCAAGGGCGGTGAAGAAGTTGCCCTCGCACTCAAACTGTACAACACGGTTTCCGTCGTCCTTGACTTCCAGTACTTCAGCCACAAGTCTGCCACCGCCGAATGAGAAGCGAGTACCAACCTTAGCCTTTTTACCGGGGCGGCAGATTATCTCCCACTTCTTGTCACCTTTCTGTTCAAGGAGCAGGAATTCGATGAATGTGCCGTTATCGATCTTCTCGCCGTAAAGTCTTGCAGGGATAACACGGGAATCGTTCATAACAAGCAAGTCACCCTCTTTAAGGTGGTCGCATAAATTATAGAAGTGGTCGTGGAAAATTTCACCCGTTCTGCGGTCAACGCACATCATTCTGGAAGCGTTGCGGGGTTCTACCGGAGTCTGGGCTATAAGTTCCTCCGGCAGTTCGTAGTAAAAATCAGACTTCAAAAGTTCCATTTTATTATCATTCTCCTTAACTTTAATGTATAATACATGATTTTGGAAAAAAACTATTGACAGATGAATTTTAAAGTGTTATTATAGTATCAGGTAGAGGTGCAGCCAAGATAAGTAGCTGTGCAGAGGAGCGCCGGCTCCGGTGAAGCACTGCAAAAGGCAAGGCTGCCGAAGGACTTGTATCCCGGCGGATATCCGTTCTGGCTGTACACTCAACAGGTGTATGGCTGTCATCATTGCTATGATGGAGAGCTATCGGCATACCACCGAAATGATATGTCAGTATTTCTATTATAACGTATGATGAGCCGATTTGCAATCGGTTTTTTTATTTTTATGCAAAAAATTTTCAGAGGAGAAGAATTATGAAACAGTACAATGTAGGTATCATCGGCGCAACAGGTATGGTTGGTCAGAGATTTGCAACACTCCTGGAGAACCACCCCTGGTTCAATGTAAAGGTCCTGGCTGCTTCACCCAGAAGTGCAGGTCAGACTTATGAGCAGGCTGCCGGAAGCCGCTGGAAGATGGCAGTTCCCATGCCCGCAGCTATGAAGGATATGGTTCTCATGGACGCTACTGCTGATATCGAGAAGATCGCTTCTATGGTTGACTTCTGCTTCTGTGCAGTTGATATGAAGAAGGACGAGATCAAGGCTCTTGAGGAAGCTTACGCTAAGGCTGAGTGTCCTATCGTATCCAATAACTCCGCTCACCGCTTTACTCCTGACGTTCCTATGGTAGTTCCGGAGATCAACCCCGATCACCTGGAGATCATCAAGGCTCAGAGAGAGAGACTTGGCACAAAGAGAGGCTTCATCGCTGTTAAATCCAACTGCTCTATCCAGAGCTACGTTCCCGCACTCCACCCCCTGAGAAAGTTCGGTCTGAAGAACGTTCTCGCCTGCACTTACCAGGCTATTTCCGGCGCTGGCAAGAACTTCGAGACATGGCCTGAAATGGTCGATAACCTTATCCCCTTCATCGGCGGTGAGGAGGAGAAGTCCGAGCAGGAGCCTCTGAAGGTTTGGGGCGAGATCAAGGGGAATGAGATCGTTAAGGCTCAGACTCCCTGCATCACAACACAGTGCCTGAGAGTTCCCGTATCTGACGGTCATACTGCTGCTGTATTCGTTTCCTTCGACCAGAAGCCTACCAAGGAGGAGATCCTGAAGCTTTGGGCTGATTTCAAGGGCGTTCCCCAGGAACTTGAGCTTCCCAGCGCACCTAAGCAGTTTATCCACTACTTCGAGGAGGATAACCGTCCCCAGGCTAAGCTTGACAGAAACCTTGAAGGCGGTATGGCTGTATCTACTGGCAGACTCCGTGAGGATACTCAGTACGACTACAAGTTCGTTTGCCTGTCACACAATACTCTCAGAGGTGCTGCCGGCGGCGGCGTTCTCCTGGCTGAACTCCTGGCTGCTAAGGGATACTTTGATTAATGCGTAATTCGTAATGCGTAATGCGTAATTATTATTCAGGCAACATTATTGCTGATAAAAGCAAGTCATTTGCATTGCGGATAATCAAACTTTATAAGTTCCTTACAAGCGAGAAAAAGGAGTATATCCTTTCCAAACAAGTGCTGAGAAGTGGAACAAGCATCGGTGCAAACGTAAAAGAAGCCATTCGTGGACAATCAAAGCCGGATTTTTATTCAAAAATGAACGTTGCCCTGAAAGAGGCAAGTGAGACTGAGTACTGGCTTGAATTGCTCCACGAAAGCGGCTATATCGAACCCGCTCATTTCAACAGCATATATGCAGATTGCCAGGAACTCATTAAAATCCTAATGGCAATCACTAAAACTCAGAATTCTGGTTCATAATGCAAATGCGCCGGCGTAAATAATTACGCATTACGCATTACGCATTACGAATTATTATCTCATGAGGAGGATATCATGAAAAATACCATCTTTACCGGCGCTGCTATCGCCATAATCACTCCTATGAACCAGGACGGTTCTATCAATTATACAAAGCTGGGCGAACTTATCGACTACCAGATCGAACAGGGTACTGACGCTATCGTTATCTGCGGTACTACAGGCGAAGCTTCCACTATGACCGACGAGGAACATCGTGAATGTATCCGCTTCGCTGTAGAGAAGGCTGCTAAGAGAGTTCCCGTTATTGCCGGAACCGGCAGCAACGATACCGCTTACGCTGTTGCGCTCTCCAAGGAAGCTGAAGCTATGGGCGCTGACGGTCTGCTGCTTGTTACTCCTTACTACAACAAGACAACCCAGCGTGGACTTATCGCTCACTTTACTGCCGTTGCTGACGCTGTTAATATCCCGATCATTCTCTACAATATCCCCGGCAGAACTGGCATGAATATCGAGGTTTCTACCCTCAAGACCCTTTCTCAGCACAAGAACATCGTTGCTGTCAAGGAAGCAAGCGGCAATATCAGCTACGTTGCTAAGATAATCGCTGAGTGCGGCGATGATATCGACGTTTACAGCGGAAATGATGACATGATCGTTCCGATTATGTCTCTGGGCGGCAAGGGCGTTATCTCCGTCCTCTCCCATGTTATCCCTGCTGAAACTCACAAAATGGCTCAGCTTTGCCTGGATAACAACTTCGCTGAAGCTATGAAGATGCAGATAGATTACCTGCACCTTATCAATAACCTCTTTATCGAGGTAAACCCCATTCCTGTAAAGGAAGCCCTCAATATGATGGGCTGCGAAGTTGGTCCATGCCGTCTGCCCCTTTATGAGATGACTGACGAGCATAAGGCTGCTCTCCGTGCTTCTCTGGCAAGCCACGGACTGGTTAAATAAGAACCCGTATCCAGCGGCGGTACTGTATGTGCTGCCGCTGAACATAATACATTAAAGGATGTGAATACTATGACTAATATCGCTATCTGCGGCGCTTGCGGAAAAATGGGCAGGAACGTTTACGCAGTTATCAAGGAGCGTGAGGACTGCACAGTCTGCGCTGGTATCGACCTTATCACCGAAAGCTATGCAGACTTCCCTATCGTCCAATCACCTGCTGAACTTCCTGCAAAGCCCGATGTTATCATCGACTTCTCAAACCCCGCCTGCCTGGACGGTCTGCTGGACTACTGCCTTTCCACAGGCACTCCTATCGTTATCGCAGCCACCGGCTACTCAGATGAACAGATCGCAAAGATAAAGACTGCTGCTGAACAGATACCCGTTTTCTTCACTTTCAATATGTCACTGGGCATCAACCTGCTGGTGCAGCTTGCTAAGAAGGCAGCTTCCGTTCTGGGCGACCAGTTCGATATTGAGATAGTTGAAAAGCACCACAACCAGAAGATAGATGCCCCCAGTGGTACTGCTATCATGCTGGCTAACGCTATAAACGAAACTCTCGGCAACTCAAAGCACTATGTCTATGACCGCCATTCACGCCGTCAGAAGCGTGAGAAGTCTGAGATAGGTATGCACGCTATCCGTGGCGGCACTATCGTGGGCGAGCATGACGTTATCTTCGCCGGAAACGACGAGGTCATCACCCTTTCCCACTCAGCCGCTTCAAAGTCAGTATTCGCTGTTGGTGCAGTGAATGCGGCTGTATTCCTTACAGCTCAGGGTGCAGGTCTTTATGATATGGCACAGCTTGTAGCTGACTGATGAATTACTTCGTTTACGATAAAGACGGAAGCAAACTCCCCATTAACATACTGAGCGTGTCCCCTTCCGGGAAGTACTTTCTGGGCGACCACTGGATAAAAAGCAGAATGTTAAAAAGCGAACTTAACTGCTACAGAGTTATCCGCACAGACGGCGATGAAGCTGAATGTGAGATACTCGGCTCAGGTACAGACTACGCAGCCTGGGAGTTCGCTGCACCGCTAAAAGAGATCATCTGGGAGGAAGAAAACGGCAGAGCAGTCGCAGTATTTCATAACTACGACTACGGTAACCCGAAATGGTTTGACCAACATTCTTCTATACCATTTGATAAGGAACTGTTTCAGCAGTTCAAAATAAGAAGAAAAAACCAAAAAAACAGGAGGAAAAATTCAATGAGCAAAATCAGGATCGGTATTGCCGGCTACGGCAACCTTGGCAAGGGCGTTGAACTGGCTATCAGACAGAATGATGATATGGAACTGGCTGGTATCTTCACACGCCGTGACCCTTCCACAGTTAAGCCCCTTACAGAAGGTGCAAAGGTTTTCAGACTTGACGACGCTAAGAATATGACAGATGCTATCGACGTAATGATTATCTGCGGCGGAAGTGCTACAGACCTGCCTGAGCAGACACCTGAACTGGCTAAGTACTTCAATGTTATCGACAGCTTTGATACTCACGCAAGAATCCCTGAGCATTTCGCAAACGTTGACAAGGCTGCAAAGGAAAGCGGCAACCTCGCATTCATCTCCCTGGGCTGGGATCCCGGTCTTTTCTCACTGAACAGACTCTATGCTGAGTCTATCCTCCCCTCCGGCAAGACATATACCTTCTGGGGCAAGGGCGTAAGCCAGGGCCACTCCGACGCTATCAGACGTGTTGAGGGCGTTAAGAAGGGTATACAGTATACTGTACCTGTTGAGGCTGCTATGGAGGCTGTCCGCAGCGGAAGCCAGCCTGAACTTACTACACGCCAGAAGCACCTGAGAGAGTGCTGGGTAGTTGCTGAGGAAGGCGCTGACAAGGCTAAGATCGAGGAGTCTATCAAGACTATGAAGAACTACTTTGATGAGTACGATACTACTGTAAACTTCATCAGCGAGGAGGAGTTTAACGCTGTTCACAACAAGATGCCTCACGGCGGTTTCGTTATGAGAAGCGGCGTTACAGGCGACGGCGAGAAGACTCACCAGATGATCGAGTACTCCCTGAAGCTTGAGTCCAATCCTGAGTTCACAGCAAGCGTACTTATCTGCTTTGCAAGAGCTCTTGACCGCATGAAGAAAGAGGGCGCTACAGGCTGCAAGACAGCTTTCGACGTACCCCCTGCATACCTCTCTCCCCTCTCTGGCGAGGAACTGAGAGCGCATCTTCTTTAATTCTTTTATAATGCATAATTAATGGCGCTTCCCGTTTTTTCGGGGAGCGCTATGCTTTTATAAGACGAAGTTGTGGTGTTTGATTATTTCACAATATTTCACAATATAAATTTATAATTATGACGCTGGCGATGCCATTGATTACAGATCATTGACATGGTATATTTAGCGGAAAACTGCCGATAATATCACCGAAAGAGGTGATTATTTATGGTAGAACAGGACACTATCCGGCTTTTGAGAGAATGTGACTCAGGCATAAAAATGGGTCTTTCCGCAATCAGCGAAGTAAGGGACTACGCCAAAAATGACGGGCTGAAACAGCTTCTCTGCGACAGCCAGGCTGAGAATGAAGCCCTTAAAGCTGACCTGCAAAAGGCGCTTGACGACTACTCCGACGAGGGCAAAGACCCACCTGCTGCGGTTCAGGGTATGTCGTGGCTGAAAACCAACGTGAAGCTGAAACTGGACGAGTCCGACGGAACTATCGCTGAACTGATGATAGACGGCTGCAACATGGGCGTGAAGTCTCTGAGCCGTTATCTGAACCAGTACAAGGCAGCCGACGAGCGCTCCAAGGACATCGCTAAGCGCCTTATCTCCGCCGAGGAGCGCCTTTCCCAGCAAATGCGGCAATTTCTATAACAAGCCAAGCTGGAGCCAGCTTGCAAGCTGAAGCCAGCTTGACCGCCCACACGTTGTCGCTTGCTTACGCTCGCTTACCTTGACAGAACATCACATTTTGCCGTCGCTCAACTTGGTTTGCAATGGTACTATATTCTACTCAAATAATTCTGTAATCTTCCAGCTTTTTTATTCTACTGGAGAACTCCGTACCAATGCAAATCTGGTTGAGCGACGTACAAAGTACCGTTTCTAACAAAGGAAGCGAGTTCACGAGCGTCAACGTGAGATGTGGTCAAGCTGACGCAGCTTGCAAGCTTGTAAAGGAATGATGTTACCTTGATAATCAACTCAGAAAACAACTTAACAGCAAAAGTAAACCCACAGTTGATAAACTCAACTTAACCTAATTAAACGATTAACTGTTAATGTTCATTTTTCATAAGTATGTATGTTATTTATTGTCATATAGCTAAAACATACATATGATGCGGTTTTTTCTGCCGGAAAATCTTGAAATAGCTTGTAGAATGTGCTATAATTTCTTCAGAATACTGTTACGGTATATTACTTAAGGCATCACCGCACAGAGATTGTGGTGCAGATGCGCAGTCAGATTTTACGGCAGATTGTGCATAAATTCCGCAGGCATACTGACGTATGTCAAGGAATTTGTGTGCAAGATGCCGGAAAATATGAGGGGCAGATGTGCCGCAAAGCCGTCAGGCGGTCTTTGTGCGGTGTTGCCTTAATCTACAGAAGGAGTTACTTAAATGAAAGGACATTTCTACAAGGCTATGGCACTCTCTGCTGTCATGGCAACTGCAATTGCTGCTATGCCAGTTATTCCCGGTCAGACTTCCGCCGCTGACACAGTTATGAAATACGAGTTCGAGGACGGTATCTGCCAGGGCGGAAAAAAATACACCGAAGGCTGGAAAGGCAACACCGAAGAAGACGGCACAGGTATCGACTACGATATGACTGAGTTCTCCGGCACCGGCTTTTCATACCTCGACCAGAAAGGCACTACCGTCGGCGTGACTGTTGACGTTCCGGAGGACGGTCTGTACGAAATGAACGTCTGCTACTGCGAACCCAGCGACCCGAACAAAAAGGTTCAGTACCTCTACATCAACGACGTTAACCAGGGCGAAGTTACCCTCGTTCACAATACTTCTTTTGCTGAAACATCTGCCGGTGTGGTCAACCTGAAAAAGGGCAAGAATGTCATCGAACTGCGTGCTTACTGGGGTTACACCTACTTCGACTACCTCACTCTGAAACCCGCTGACGAAAGCATCACCAATCTCTCCCCTACCCGCACTCTCTCAAACCCCAATGCGACCGATTCCGCTAAGCGCCTTTACAGCTACCTCTGTGACCAGTACGGCAAGCATATTATCGCCGGTCAGCAGGAGTACTGCGGTTCTCACAACTATAATTCCTGGAATTCCCCTGACGTTTTCATCAAGGACAACGAGGCGGAGTTTGAGTATATCCAGGAACAGACCGGAAAACAGCCGGCGATCCGTGGTATCGACTTCCTCGCTTACAATACCACCTCCGACTGGCGTGACGATGCGACCGGACGTGCTATCGAGTGGACTAATAAGTACAAGGGAATCGCCACCTGCACATGGCACTGGAACGTTCCCGGCGAAAACTGCGAGACCGCTTTTTATGTTCAGTCCGCAAGCGCAAAATACACAACTTTCAGCGTATCAAAGGCTGTTACCGAAGGCACTGAGGAAAACGCTAAAATTCTGGCTGATATCGAGCTTATCGCCGGCGAACTCAAGAAGATACAGGACGCTGACGTTGCTATAATCTGGCGACCTCTCCACGAAGCCGAGGGCGGCTGGTTCTGGTGGGGCGCTGAAGGTCCTGAGCCTTGCAAGAAGCTGTACCGCCTGCTTTACGATAAGCTGACCAACGAGTACGGCATCAATAACCTCATCTGGGAATGGACTGGCTATACCTCTCCTGCCTCTGCTGACTGGTATCCCGGCGATGACGTGGTTGATATGGTTGGCTATGATAAGTACAATGCCGTTGACGGTCTGCCTAACCTCAGTTCAATTTCCTCCACTTTCTACAGCCTTGTTCAGGGTACTAACGGTCAGAAAATGGTTGCAATGTCTGAGAATGACTCTATCCCCTCACTGGAAAATCTGGTAAACGACCGTGCTTACTGGCTCTATTTCTGCCCCTGGTATATGAACTACCTGACCAGTGAGCAGAATAATCCGGTGGATAATCTGGTGGAGATATACAACAGCGAGTACTGCATCACTCTGGACGAACTGCCTGACCTGAAAACCTACCCCATTACCGGCGAGGACACTCCTGCATCAACTACCTCAAAAACTACTTCTGCAACAACTTCCAGCACAGTCACCACCACAACTGCAACAGTTTCTTCCGGTGTAAAGGGCGATGCTGATAACAACGGAAGTGTAACCGTTTCCGACATTGTTTCCGTACTCCAGTACGCTGCCAACAAGACCAAGTACCCCCTTACTGCACCTGGTCTTAAAAACGCTGACGTTGACGAGGACGGTGACGTTACCACAAAGGACGCTTTCCTCATTCAGGAAATAGACGCTAAGCAGGGCTGATAGCATTTTCAAATACCTTGCTCTTACTTAGAACCTGTCCACATAGGGATTCATGCACGTCTTTTCGTCAAATTTTGCCGGTGACTGCGTTAAAAATCCTTGAAGGGCGACAGCCCGTCGGCGGATTTTTGCCTTGTCACCGACAAAATTATGCCTGAAAATCCGTACAT
>JAGBJO010000024.1 GCA_017934425.1 Ruminococcus sp. | reverse complement strand
TTCCACAACCATTATCTTGAACTCCGGTGTGTATCTCTTGTTCGGCTTTCCTTTAGGCATAAAAATGCCCCCTTTCGTTAGATTTCATTTCGGTATATCTCTATTATACCACATTGTCTAACAAAAGGGGAGCATTTCAAAGCCCCCTTCCTAAAACTTCTAAATTAATAAATTCCCCCTGATATGGCGGACGAAAGACTACAGGTTCTTGCGAGTGTAGGTTCGCCATATCAGGGGGAATTTTTAAGCTAAAAGTCTTTGGAAAGGGGGTCTGGGGGGAGAACCTTTCTCCAGAAAGGTTTCCCCCCAGTAAAGTCGCCACGCAGACCATAAGAAGCCTTAGTAGTTGTGTTACTTTTTGACGGGATCGATACCGGCGTGGTTGCAGAAGGTTTCGTAGAGGGAGTAGATGGAGTTGCTGCTTGTGAGGAAGCGAGCGTCGGTGATAGTGCCGGTATACTTGCCGTCGGCGAAGACGTAGTAAGCGTCGTTGTCGTTAGGGACGAGGGCAAGCGAGAATGTTTTTCCGTCGGGGTATGAATAGTTGGCGGTGAAAGTAGCTTCTGAGATATCCGGGTCGGCATAGATGTCGATATCTGAGATACTGATGTAGGAGAAGCTATTGTAGAAAGCCTCGAAGAAGCTGAGCATTTCGCCATTTTTGATATCGATAGTATTATCACGGCAGATAACAGTACCGTTTTGGGTATCGATCTGGAAAGAGTCCTCAGCGGACGGAGCGTTGAAAGAAACCTCGGAAATAGCGTACATATTGGCATTTTCCATAGTCTGCATGATGAAGTCGTAGACGGTATAGTTTATGAACTTCATATCGGCGGTGTAATAGAGTTCCAGCTGGTTGGAGTTTTCCAGATAAACCTGTGTATAGGTATCAGCGGCGGCATTCTGGTGGAGGAACAGCATTGACTCCTCACGACCGTCAGCGGCTTTGATGGTTAACTCAGCCGCAGCTTTATCGAAGCCGTATTCTGCCGGGTCAGACACATTACCGTCAACGATCTGTTCGGCGGTAAAACGTGTCAGGTTAGTTATCATTATAGATATGCTGCTCTGGTTTACAGTAAGCATGGAGTACTTATCCGGCAGTTCCCAGAGACTTGTTTCGCTATTATAGTTGAGGTCATAGACCACGTTGCCGTTCTTTTTCAGAGTGATGCCGACGATATCGCTATCGCCGAAGGTTGTGAGGTCGTTGCTCATAAGTTCGAGCTGATCGGGGATAAGTGCTTCAGCGTCGGAACTGTCGATAGCGTAGATATTGTCTTTACCGTCAACGCAGACGTAGTAGTAGTCACCGGTAGGGCTTTTGTCGCCGATATTGATAGTATACTCCTGATCCTCGCTTGTTACAGTCAGGGTATAGGGTGAATCCAGACCATAGCGGGCTTTATTTTCCTCGGTAGCGCTGCCGTAGTTGGTGTTAGCGGTAAGGTTAGCGATACTCAGGCAAAGGCTTTTGAGGGTATCGGCGTTAAGAGAGAAAGAATCATCGGTACTGCTGCTCAGATTCCAGGAATTAGCGTCGCTTCCCTTTTCGATGACATAGCTTCCGCCTTCCGGGGAAGTGATAGTAACGGTATTGATAGCATCGGAATCAAAGTCAAACAGCACGTTATCAGCGAGGATATCGTTTTTCTGGCGGATCTCCTCGTCGTTATTGTTCTTGACCTTGAGGAAAATGCCTGTGGAGATACCGGCAGCAGCCAGTAATCCCACAATAGCGATGATAGGCTTTTTCATTACGCATATCTCCTTTTGAGCCATACGGCAACGCCGCAGAGGGCGATAATAATAGGCACAATGGTGAATATCCTGAGGGTTTTCTCAGCCTGTTCGTTGCCCTCGAAGTGCATATAGTCGTAGGAGTTGGACTTTGTGCCGATTCCCATATCCACATCGCTGTCGTAGAGCCAGGTATTTGAGAACAGAGTCATTTCACGAGTACCATATGTGAATATAGTAACACGATCGTCGCTGATAACGTCATCAGAACCGATGACCCAGAGTTTTGAACCGGTCTGCTTATTGAAGGAGTAGTAACCCATAGCCATGAAATCATTGGTCTTTTCCTCAGCAGCCTGAGCTGTTGAAGCGTCACCGCCGTATCCGATACTCTCGGCAGTATACTGGAAGTCCATAGAAGTGGAGGGATCGGCGTTGGGGAGGTTCTCGATAACGGGGTACTTCTCGATAGTAGCGCTGTCAGAGTTTAACTCGGAGAAGCTTCTTGCATTTGAGATACCTGCAACATAAGTGCCGTTTGATACCAGGGTATTGATATCGGTAGTAAGGTCTTCGGTGTTATCCTCACCGGCAGCGGGGAATGTTACACGGAAGAACAGTGGATCTTGCTCGGAATCAAGGTTCTGGAGCTGGTACTGAGTGTTCTTTTCCTTGATGATGTTGTAGTCCATAGTAAGCTCGAACTTTTCCAGGATAAATTCCAGATTGGAGAAACGTCCGGGAGTATCGCAAGGAGGAAGCATCATGGAAACAGCGCCGCCGTTGTCGATATATACGCTCAGCTTGTTGCGGAGGGTATCGGAAATGTCCTTATTGGGGGCGCAGAGATAAATGATAGCGGCATTGTCGGGGATATCCTGAGTTTCGCCGTCAAGTGGCTGAACATCGTAGCTGTCGGACTTTATCTCATCAATGTAGAATGAGTATTCTGTCATAGGGTCTTTATCATTAAGACCTGTAAGGAAGTAAACTGTAGGAAGCTGACCGGAAGTGCATATGCTGAGAGCGCCTGCGATGAGTTCTTCACCGGCGTAAGCCAGGATACCTTCCTCATCAGTGGGGAAGCATCTGACGAAGGGGATACGCTTGATGGTATCGTCGCACTTTATAACAATGTCTGCCACGCTAAGACCTAAGTTTCCGTTGGGGTCGAGTTCCTTAGCAAGTTCAACGTCCTCGTTGGGGTCGAAGCAGGTAAGGGTAACGTTATCACGCTCCTCAAGCTGAGTAAGAGTATGATAAAGGGGCAGATACTTAGGGATAGAACGGAGGTTCAGCATATCCTCCAGGAAGTAAACGTCGATATGCTTATCAGAAGCATCATCGAGCAGCTTGACTGTTACAGGGTCGAGGGTATACTTACCGGACGGTGTAAGGTCGTAGGACTGGTCGTTATAGTTAACGATAAGATTGATCGGTACAAATACAGCCAGCACCAGCAGGGCGATAATGAACGCCAGAGTGCCGGAGAAGCTGCGTTTCTTTTTCTGCATGACTGATTACCCCCTTTTCCAGCGGCGTCTTTCGATGTTGATGTAGTTCCATGCAAGAAAGACGATGATTGCTGAGATGAAGAAAACGATATCGGAAAGCCTTATAAGTCCCTGAGAGAAGTAGGAGAAGCGGGGCTGGGCTGCGAATGAGTAGAGAACTTTCTGGAGAGTGGGGAACTGACCGATGAAGTCAGTCTGGGAGAAGTCGTCCAGGAAAAGGAAAGCGAACATGATGATCTCACCGATGATAGCGGCAATGATGGAGTTCTCAGTGAATGAGGATACCAGCATACCCAGTGCGATGAACATAGCGCCCCAGAAGAAGAAACCGATGTAAGCGCAAAGAAGCTGCCCCATGACCACTTCACCGTTCATAGCTGTAACGATAGGGTAGAGGAGAGAACCGGCTATCATAAAGAGGAATACAGTTATGTTAGCCAGGTACTTACCCATAACTATCTTGAATACGCTTACAGGCGAAGTCATAAGGAGTACTTCAGTGCCGAACTTGCGCTCGTCAGCGAAGGTTCGCATGGTCATGATAGGAATGAGGAAGATGAAGTAGAATATAACATTATAGAAGATATCGGAGAATGCGAAGCGGAACACGCTTGAGTCCATGCTTCCGATGCTGTTGTTGAAAGTGTTGGTGAACAGGAACATGAAAAGTGCTGCGATAGCGTAGGCGAATGGGGTGTAGAACAGCGATTGCAGTTCCTTTTTATAGATAGAAAACATTACTCATCGCCCTCCTTGTCTGAATTTGTATCAGTATTTTCTGCGGCATTATCGTCTTCCGCAGGAACTTCCGGGTTTTCAGCCATGATTTCCTCATAAAGCTGCTGCATACCGGATTTATTGGAGGTTGAGTTCACAAGCTGCATGAATACAGCTTCCAGGTCGGGTTTCTCGGTGAAGAATTCGTTGATCTGAACGCCGTTGCGCATCAGTGCCGCCATGATCTCAGTACGAACCTGGTCGGCATCGCCGGAGGTCTTGATTATGTACTCGAAGAAACCGTTGCCCTCGTCGTTTATTTTGGTTATCTCAGCAACGCCGTCAGTAAGTTCGATAGCTGATGAAGCCTTGCTGCGGTCGCCCTTGAGTTTGATATGCAGGAGCATATTTCCGCCCAGGTTCTTCTCCAGGTTTTCGATAGTGTCGATAGCCTTGATGTTGCCCTTGTTGATGATAACAACTCTGTCGCAGACAGCGCTTACCTCAGAGAGGATATGGGAGCTGAAAATGACGGAGTGTTCCTTTTTAAGGTCAGCGATGATGTTTCGCACCTCAACCACCTGATTCGGGTCAAGACCTACAGTAGGCTCGTCCAGGATAAGGAACTTCGGGTTGCCCAGGAGTGCCTGAGCGAAGCCAACACGCTGTTTATAGCCCTTTGACAGGTTCTTGATGAGTTTGGTCTGAACGTCGGTGATCCTCAGCAGATCCATAACACGCTCGATCTCCTTTTTCCGCTGACCGAAGGGGACTCTTTTCAGACCTGCACAGAATGAGAGATATTCCCTCACACGCATATCCGGATAGACCGGCGGTATCTCCGGCAGATAGCCGATATTCTGCTTAGCCTTCACCGGGTCTTTGGTGATGTCGGTGCCGCAGATGGTAACAGTGCCGTCGGACATAGGCAGGTATCCGGCGATCATGTTCATAGTTGTGGATTTTCCTGCACCGTTAGGGCCGAGGAATCCAAGAATCTCATTATCGTTTATCGTAAAGCTAATATTATTCACGGCACGGTTGCTGCCGTAGAACTTAGTCAGATTTTCAATAGTAACCATGAGCTTCTCCTTTCATAATATATTATAAATAGTATGTCCTGTAATAAAGAATGTATAGTATCACATCATACTGTTCTATTATCTCAGAATAATATTGACATAGTATGAACTTTTTGTGAACAAATTGTTAATCTATAAACATTGCTGTAAGCGATGAATTACCTGTGAACAAATTGATAATATCGCAATATAGTGAAAAATGTGTGACGATTGACTGTTAATGATGTGAACCTTGAAACGGGTGTAAAACACTTTGATTTATTAATTATTCGTTCATATTTCAGCTTAAATGAAAGTTTTTGAGATTGTCAAGATGCACAAAAAAGGTATTTGGAATTGTGCATTGCAACAAAAAACAAAACGCAGTTAAGAGAAAAACGGTCAAACTGTTGACAGGGGAATAAAAATGAAATATAATTAGTATGAAAATAGTTTGAGAAACGTGTGAACACTTTGTGTGTACACACTCATGCGAAGTATTTTCGTATGCCGCCGTGCTAAGCCTTACGCATGGCGGGAGATTTTTAACCATTTTTTGTCCAATATTTTATGAGAGGGGTAAAAAACAATGATAAGCAAAAAGACTAAGGCACTTGCAGCTGGAGCACTGGCAGCAGCAATGTCAGCAACAGCTCTTATCCCTTCTGCAGCATCAGCAGCAGAGGCAATCGTACCCAACGAGTACGCTAAGGGCTCATCAGATTCTTATGCAGAGATGTTCAGCGACCTGTATAAGGACGTTATCACAAATGGTCAGACAACTGGCTATCTGAGCAAGAACACTAACGGCGATTCATTCGGTATTCCTTACCACTGTATCGAGACTCTTTGTGTTGAGGCTCCTGACTACGGCCACGAGTCCACTTCTGAGGCTATGTCTTACATCGCATGGGTTACAGCTATGCACGATGTACTGGCTTCTAAGGGCATTATCTCTGATACAAACAAGGATTTCGCAAAGGGCTGGAAGACACTGGAAGCTATCATTCCTGGTTGGTCTGAGAACGCTTACGGTAACACAGGTTCCGACGGCTTCGGCGATAACTTCGGCACAACAATGAGCGGTCAGACTATCGGCAGCACTGTTGACTACAGCACTTTCTGGAAGCTCGACAGATGTAAGGCTGACGCTATGTCTGAGCAGCCTGTTCCTGAGGAGTATCCTGAGAGCCAGCAGAAGGGCGGCGACGCTTTCAACCCGCTGTATGATTCTTTCGCTTCTGCTTACAAGAGCGATAACGGTTACTATCTGATGCACTGGCTGGCTGACGTTGACGACTGGTATGGTTTCGGCGGTGGCAAGGGTCTGTTCACATTCATCAATACTTTCCAGCGTGGTGAGGAGGAGTCCTGCTTCGAGACAGTTCCCCACACTTGTATTGAAGAGCTTAAGTATGGTAATACAACCTACAAGAACGGTAACGACGGTTACGGTATGAAGGGCGTATTCAGTGGTCAGGCAGGTACTCCTTCTCAGTACTCCTTCACTAACGCTCCTGACGCTGAGGACCGTGCTATCCAGGCTGCTTACTTTGCAAACCTGTACAACGTTGGTACTGCTGACATCTCAGCTAAGGCTGGTAAGATGGGTGACCAGTGCCGTAACGATATGTTCGATAAGTACTACAAGGCTCTGGGCTGCCAGAATCTCCAGGCTCCTTCAGCTTCAAAGACAGATTCTCAGCACTTCCTGATGGCTTGGTATACATCATGGGGCGGCGCTCTCTTTGCTGATTACGGCCTCTATGGCTGGGGCTGGCAGATCGGCTGCTCACACTCACATCAGTTCTACCAGAATCCTCTGGCAGCTTACGCTCTGGCTTCCGATCCCGCACTTTCAAACGGCATGAAGGCTACAGGCGCTGTTGAGGACTACAAGAAGTCACTCCAGAGACAGATCGAGCTGTATCTGTGGCTCCAGTCTGCTAATGGTCCTTTCGCTGGTGGTTGTACAAACTCCAAGAACGGTAACTACTCCAAGTATGACAGCAGTGATCCTCTGTTCTACGAGATGTGCTACGTTGAGCATCCTGTATACGCAGATCCTGGTTCTAACCACTGGATCGGTAACCAGGTATGGTCTATGCAGCGTCTTGCTGAGCTTTACTACTATGTAAAGACTAACGGCGATGCATTCCCCGATCAGAAGTACGGCGGTCTCTCACTTGAGGAAGCTCTGGATACAATCATCACTAAGTGGGTAACTTGGTTCATCGACGAAGTTAAGTTCGACGAGCCTGCTGAGGATGGCACAATCATGAGCTACGCTATTCCTTCAAACCTCGACTGGTCTGGTAAGCCTGCTTCATGGAACGGTACATATGATCCTAACGCTAACAGCGGTCTGACCTGCAAGGTTCGTGGCTACAGCCAGGGCGATATCGGATGCGTATCCTCACTGTGTAATACATTTATCTACTACGCTGCTGCTAACGGCGTTAAGGCTGATGCAGCTATGACAAACGGCAGCACTGATCTGGCTGAGAGATGCCTGCGTACAGCTAACATCCTCATGACAAGACAGTACTACCTCGGCCGTGATGCTGAAGGTATCGCATTCGAGGGCAACAACGAAAGCCTCGATCGTGTATTCAAGCAGGAAGTTTGGGTTCCTAAGTACTACGAGGGAACAATGCCTGATGGCAAGTCCAAGATCGTTAACGGCGCTACATTCTCCAGCCTCCGTGAGAAGTACAAGGAAGATCCTATGTATCAGGAAGCTTACAAGTACTACCAGGGTCAGGGTGAGGACAACAACGGTGACGGTACTGTTGATGTTGCTGACTACTACTTTACTCTCCACAGATTCTGGCACATGGGCGATGCTCTGATGACAACAGGTACTATGGCTCTGCTCTATCCCGATGTTAAGCCCGATCCTAACAACGACGGCGAGTCTACAACATCTGGCGACAAGATCTGGGGCGACGCTGATGACAGCAAGTCTGTAACTATCTCTGATATCGTTCTCGTTCTTCAGTACGCTGCTAACAAGGCTAAGTATCCTCTCGATGCTGATGCTCTTGACAGATGCGATTGTAACGTTGATAAGGTTGTTGATACTAAGGATGCATTCATCATTCAGCAGCTCGATGCAGGCGTTTACACACAGGCTGATATGCCTATCAAGTAATCTGTTTACTTAATTATGCTCATACGAAAGGCGGTTCTTCGGAACCGCCTTGTTTTTTGCTGTCAGATTATCTAATTGCAAGTCGCCTTTGTGCTGAAAGTTTGCACTCTGGGGGCTTGCATTTTTTGGGGGAGTATGCTATAATATAATAGCATAGGTGTGCGATTAAATCTGAAAGAAGGTTGAAAATGGTTAGAAGTATGACTGGCTATGGCAGGGCGCAGAAAGTCCTGAACGGTCGTGATATCCTCGTTGAAATTCGCTCCGTTAACCATAGATACTACGAGTATTCCTCAAGGATCCCCAGAACCTTCAACTACATAGACGAAAAACTGAAGGCTCTGCTCAAAACCTCCGTTTCCCGTGGAAAAGTGGAGGTATCCGTTAGCATAAGCAATATCGAAGGTCGTGATACCGAGATCGCTATCAACAGAGGTGCGGCTGAGGGCTATGTTATGGCGCTCAGAAGCGTTTCCGATGAACTCGGTCTTGTTGACGATCTTGCCCTCTCTAAACTTATCAAACTCCCAGATATCTTCAATATCCAGAAAACTCCCGATGACGAAGAACAGGTGTGGAACGATGTCTCCCAGGTGGCTAAGGAAGCCCTTGACAGATTCGTGGAGATGAGAGCCGTTGAGGGCGAAAGACTCAAGGCTGATGTTCTCGAAAAGGCTGACGGTATCCTTACTATGGTGGGCAAGGTGGAGGAGATCTCCCCCGAAACTGTCAAAAGATACAGAGAACGCCTGTATAAGAAGCTTACTGAAATACTCGAAAGCAAAGACATCGACCAGCAGCGTGTCCTCACTGAAGCTGCTGTATTTGCTGAGAAGATCGCCGTTGATGAGGAAACTGTCCGCCTGAGAAGCCATATCGGTCAGCTCAGAGAAATGCTCCAGTCCGGCGAACCTGTTGGCAGAAAGCTGGATTTCATCGTCCAGGAAATGAACCGTGAGGTAAATACCATCGGCTCAAAGGCTCAGGATCTTAATATCACCCGTCTTGTGGTGGATATGAAGGCTGAGATCGAAAAGATCCGTGAACAGATACAGAATATAGAATAATGAAACTGATAAATATCGGCTACGGAAATATGATCTCCTCAGCCCGGATAGTTACTATCGTCAGCCCCGAATCCGCCCCCATAAAGCGCCTGGTTCAGGAGGCTAAGGACGACGGACGGGCTATCGACGCTACTTTTGGCAGAAAAACAAGAGCTGTGATCGTTATGGACAGCGGACATATTGTCCTGTCCTCACTGGTCACGGATACACTTGCTGCAAGAATAAATGAGAATGGAGGCTCTGATGAAGATGAATAAAGGCAGACTTATCGTGTTTTCCGCCCCCTCTGGCTGCGGAAAGGGTACGATGCTTGCTGAGATACTGAAATCAGGCGACTTCTGGCTGTCAGTATCCGCTACTACACGAAATCCCCGTGAGGGCGAGGTGGACGGCGTTAACTACCACTTCATTACCGATGAAAAATTCGAGGAAATGATAAAGAATGACCAGTTCCTCGAACACGCAGGCTACTGCGGTCATTACTACGGCACTCCCCTGAAAGATGTGGAGGAACACCTGGAAAAAGGTATCAACGTTATCCTTGAGATCGAGGTGCAGGGCGCTATGAATGTCATGGCGAAGCGCCCGGACGCTCTTTCAATTTTCGTGCTGCCGCCGTCTGTCAATGAACTCCGCCGCCGCCTGAAAAAACGTGGCACTGAGGCAGATGAGGTGATCGAGCAGAGAGTCGCTCAGGCTTCCGCTGAGATCGCACTTGCTGAAAAGTACGACTATGTTATCATGAACGACGGTCTGGAAGAAGCTGTTCAGGACTTCCTGGACGTTGTTAAGGTTGAAAAATTCAGATCAGTTTACCAGTCAGAATTAATAGGAGAGGTGCTTAAAAATGCTTAGACCCGCAGTAAATCAGATAATTTCAAAGAACGAGAGCCCTTACTCACTCGTTATCGCAGTTGCAAAGAGAGCAAGAGAGATCTCTGATGAACTTTACGAAAATAATATGACTCTTGAAGAAAAGCCTGTTAAGACCGCTGTTGAGGAATTCGCAAGCGGTAAGTGCAAGATCGCTCCTCCTGTTGAGGAATAATGCCTGAAATTGCGGCTGTTGCCGTCAGCGGTACGGCGTACTCCTTCGACAAGCTGTTCAGCTACGGTATCCCGGAAAACGTCAAAATAACTCCCGGCTGCCGTGTGCTTGTACCATTCGGTCGGGGAAATCAGCGGCGTATCGGCGTTGTTATGGAGGTCAGCTCCGGTGATCTGCCGGGGCTGAAATCCATTGCAGCGGCTGTTGATAAAGAGCCGGTAATATCCGAAGAACTCCTTCGCCTTGCAAGGTACGTCCGGGAGCAGACTTTCTGTACCTACTTCGATGCGGTAAAGGCTATGCTGCCGCCGGCAATGAGCGTCAAGGTGAGGGAATCTTTCCGGCTGAACCGCAAGTTTTCCGCAAGTGAACCAGTCAGTGCCAAGGCGGAGGAACTTTTCCAGCAGCTTCTACAATCCGAAAACGATGACGTTACCGAACAGGTGGAAGCCTTTATTAACGCTAATGGTCGGCTTTATCCGGACGAACTCTGCGATGCCGGTGCGCTCATTTCAAATAACGCCTTCCGGCAGAACGTTGGCGACGCTTCCGTTCGCATGATACGTCTGTCGGATAAGTTCCTGAGCGAACCCGATTCCTTCAAGCTTACCCCGAAACAGCGTACAGCCACAGAGTTTCTCAGCGAGTACGGCTCGGCTTCTGTCCGGGAAACTGCCTATATGTGCGGATTTACCGAGGCTGTCCTGAAGCGCCTTGTGGCGGCAGGTGCGGCTGAGGAGTACGACCAGGAAGTGCTGCGCCGGGTGGACGACTCCGCCGGCGGACGCATTGATGTCAATAGCATCACTCTGTCCGCACAGCAGGAAAATGCCCGCCAGCAAGTTCTTGAACCCATGAAAGCCCGTAAACCGGAGGTTTTTCTGCTTCACGGGGTTACCGGAAGCGGCAAGACCTCAGTCTTTGAAAAGCTGATAAATGACGCAGTAACTCTTGGCAGACAAGCGCTGCTGCTTATCCCGGAGATCGGTCTGACGCCCCAGGTGCTTGACCGCTTCCGGGCGCTTTTTGGCGAACGTGTGGCAGTTATCCACAGCGGACTTTCCCTGGGTCAGCGTCTTGACGAATACAAGCGCATAAAACGTGGCGATGCGGACATCGTAATAGGTACAAGGAGTGCGGTTTTTGCGCCACTTGATAATATCGGCATCATCATCATTGACGAGGAGGGTGAGCGTACCTACAAGTCGGACAGTTCACCACGTTATCTGGCACATGACGTAGCAAAACAGCGCTGCAAATGGCATAACTGCGTGCTTTTGCTTGCGTCAGCTACTCCTTCGGTGGAAAGCTATTACTTCGCACAAAAAGGGCGGTACAAGCTTATCGAGATGACCGAGCGATACCACGCCGGTTCGCTCCCGATAGTTACTATCGCTGATATGAATATGGAGCGTCAGGCGGGAAATGCCACGGAATACAGCCGTTTACTACAGAAGGAACTCCGGGCAAACCTGGAAAACGGCGAGCAGAGCATACTCCTCCTGAACCGCCGTGGCTACCAGACTATCATTAGCTGCTGCGACTGCTATCAGCCGGTGTACTGCCCGAACTGCTCAGTCCCCATGACGTATCACAAGAAAAACGGCAAGCTGATGTGCCACTACTGCGGCTACGCCTGCGAACCGGTGACGGAATGTCCTGCCTGCGGCTCGAAGCACATGAAAAGTATGGGCTTCGGCACTCAGAAGCTTGAGGAGGAACTTTCCCAGCTCATGCCCTCCGCAAGGATACTGCGAATGGACGCTGATACTACTTTTTCCCGGTTTTCCTACGAAAAGGGCTTCAACGACTTTCGCCGTGGTGACTATGACATAATGATAGGAACTCAGATGATAGGCAAGGGACTGGATTTTCCGAACGTCACCCTGGTTGGCGTGCTTTCGGTTGACCGTTCACTCTACGCCGGCGACTTCCGCAGCTATGAGCGCACATTCTCCCTGATAACTCAGGTGGTAGGACGTGGCGGACGTGGCGACCGGCAGGGCAGGGCGATTCTCCAGACTTTTATGCCGGAACACTACATCATGAACCTTGCCGCCGCCCAGGACTACAAGGGTTTCTACCGTGAGGAAATGAGTATACGAACTCCGCTGATATTTCCGCCGATATGTGATATGTGCGTATTTGCGCTGTCCGGCGAGGACGAGGCGAAAGTTCAGGAGGCATCACAGGCGGTATTGCAGCTTATGGACGCAAGACTCCGCCAGCTTTCCCCGGAAACTCCCGTCCGTGTGCTTGGTCCGGTTCGTGCGTCCTATGGCAGAATAAGCGGCAAATTCCGCTACAGAATCATCATGAAATGCAAGAATACTGCCCAGATACGGGGATTTATAAGCGGTATCCTCACCGAAGCCCCGAAACTGCGGCAGATGAACAAGATCGCCCTCTATGCCGACATTAACGGCGATGTGGGAGTATAGAAAGGATTAGTTATGGCTTACAGAAAAATTTTAACTGATAAAGACGAGTCTCTCCACAAAGTTTGCAGACCTGTTGAAAAGTTCGATGCAAAGCTGGCTACTCTGCTGGACGATATGCACGAAACTCTTGACAAGGCGCAGGGTGTGGGTCTGGCAGCACCTCAGGTGGGAATCTGCCGCAGGATCTTCATTATGCATCTGGACGAAGAAGGCAGCGTCGAGGCTATAAACCCTGAGATCACCAGCAAAGAGGGCGAACAGTACGTTCAGGAGGGCTGCCTTTCCTGCCCGAATGTGTGGGGATACGTCCGCAGACCTATGAAAGTCCACCTGAAAGCCCAGGACAGAAACGGCAACTGGTTCGAGCGTGATTTTGAGGGACTTGCCGCACAGTGTACATCTCACGAAAATGACCACCTGGACGGTCATGTATTCACTGAGATTGTCGAGGAATTCTTCGTTCCTGAGGAGGATAATAAATGAAGATAGTATTCATGGGAACTCCCGATTTTGCCGTTCCCTGCCTGAGAGTTCTGGCGGAAAGCAGCCACGAGGTCGCAGGCGTATTCACTCAGCCGGACAAGCCTAAGGGCAGGGGATACAAGATGATACCCACTCCCGTCAAGGCGGCTGCGCTGGAGTACGGCATCGAGGTATACCAGCCGCTTTCCCTGAGAAAGGGCGATGATGCGGCGGAGGCTATGAAAATTTTGCACAATATTGCTCCCGACCTTATCGTGGTAACTGCTTACGGTCAGATACTTCCCAAAGAGGTTCTGGAACTGCCAAAGTACGGCTGCATAAATATCCACGCTTCATTGCTTCCGAAGTACAGAGGTGCTGCGCCGATAAACTGGGTTCTCCTGAATGGCGAGAAGGAAACCGGCGTTACTTCAATGCAGATGAACGAGGGACTCGATACTGGTGATATGCTCATAAAGAAAAGTACCGATATCGGCGAAGATGAAACATATTCCCAGCTTTACAGCCGTCTTTCAGAAATGGGCGGACAGGTTCTCATGGAGACTGTTGACGCTATCGAAAAGGGTACGCTTTCCCCGGAGAAGCAGGACGACTCCCTTTCCTGCTATTCACCTATGATACGCAAGGAAATGAGCGCACTGGATTTCAGCAAGTCCGCAGCCCAGATCCACAACACTATCAGGGGAGTTACAGGCTTCACAAACTTTGGCGGAAAGCGCCTGAAGATATTCGCTTCACATATTTCGGACAATATTGCTCACAATTGCTCTGCGGGTTCTATCATTGACCCGGATAAGTTCATCATAAGCTGCGGTGAGGGTGCGATAGAAGTTACCGAACTCCAGCTCGAAGGCAGCAAGAGAATGAAAACCAGCGACTTCCTCCGTGGAAGAAAGCTGACGAAGGGCGATATACTGGGCTGAATGGAGGTTTAATATGGATCTTCTGCTTTATTTGATAATGCTTCTGCTGCCGTTTATTGCGCAGATCTATGTCAAGTCAACTTTCAACCGCTACTCAACTATGCACAGTTCCAGAGGACTGACCGCTGACCAGGTAGCAAGAATGATACTGGACTCAAACGGCATTTATAACACTGACGTTGAGCATACCCCCGGAGACCTTTCCGACCATTACGACCCCATATCCAATGTGGTGAATCTCTCCGATTCTGTTTACGGCAAATCGTCCGTAGCGGCTATCGGCGTTGCAGCACATGAATGTGGTCACGTTTGCCAGCACCAGCAGAATTACCTGCCTATCATCATCAGAAGCAAGATAGTTCCCGTTGTGAATTTCTGCTCTCGCTGGTGGAGTTACGTGCTTATGGCTGGAATCCTTGTGACTTACTTTTTAAGGTCAACTGTACTGATCTATCCGGCGATAATCATGTATGCCGGAGTGGTGGTTTTCCAGCTTGTTACTCTCCCCACGGAGCTTGATGCAAGTTCAAGAGCGATGAAGACCCTCAGAAATGACGGAATACTGGAAAATAGCGAACTCCCGGCAGCAAGAAAGGTGCTTACTGCTGCTGCACTGACCTATGTTGCTAACCTTACAGCATCGCTCATACAGCTTTTCAGACTCATTTCAATGGTTAACAGGAGAAGATGATGCAGGACGCAAGATACCTGGCTGCAAGGCTGCTGGACAAGACGTTCAGCAGCGGCAGCTACTCAAATATCCAGCTTGGCTCAGGTCTTGACAACTCCGACCTGGACGAGCGCAACAAGCGCCTTTGCTCGGCGATATACTACGGTGTTATCGAGCGCAAACTCACCCTTGATCACATCATCAGCAGTCTTTCCTCACGGAAAATAGAAAAGCTGGACAGCATAATTGTAACTATATTGCGCTGCGGATTGTACCAACTGCTCTACATGGAGAGTGTTCCGGACAATGCAGCGGTCAACGAGAGCGTAAGCCTTGCCAAGCGTTTTGGAAAGGGCAGCGCATCGGGTATGGTCAACGCTGTCCTGCGTTCATTTATCCGCAGCGGAAAGACTATTCCCATGCCTGAAGAACCGGTAAAGGCGATGAGCATTAAGTACTCCGCTCCGGTCTGGCTTATCGAGAGCCTGTCCGCTGACTATGGCGCTGACCGGGCGCAGGAGCTTCTCTCGGATGCTATCGGTCAGGCTGGCACGACTGTAAGGCGGAATGATACCATTTGCAGCGAGGAACAGTTCCTTGCGTCGCTGGGCGATATTTCCGCAGAGCGCTCGGAGATACTTCCCCTCTGCTACCACCTTTCCGGCGGCGATATCACGTCGTCTGAGGGATTTGAGAAAGGCTACTTCCACGTCCAGGACTTAGCCTCACAGCTTTGCTGCCTGGCAGTCTCGCCGTCGGAAAATGACGAGGTTCTGGACATTTGCGCTGCCCCCGGCGGCAAGACATTCACGATGGCGGAAATGATGAACGGCAAGGGCAGCATCAGCGCTTTCGACCTGCACGAAAAGCGTGTGCGACTTATAATAAACGGCGCAAAACGGCTTCATCTGGAGAATATTACCGCTTCTCAGGGCGACGCTTCAAAGTTCGACCCTGATATGCCCCAGTTCACTAAGGTGCTGTGTGACGTGCCCTGTTCAGGGCTTGGGGCAGTCCGCAGAAAGCCGGAAATAAAGTACAAGAACCCGGCGGATTTCGACGCTCTGCCGGAAATTCAGTACAATATTGCTCAGAATGCCCTGCGCTACTTAGCCCCCGGCGGGGAAATGGTCTACTCCACCTGCACCCTTCGCCGGAAAGAGAACGACGAGGTGGTTGACCGCCTGCTCAAAGCCAATCCGGATATCGAGGAACTCCCCCTTCCTGAACCCCTCGGAAGCCGGTTCGGATGCAGAGCAAGCATATTCCCCGGCGATATGGGCAGCGATGGATTCTTCATCGCAAAGCTGAGAAAGAAGAACTGATACAGGTGATATGATGTCTAAACTCGATATCCTCAGCATGGATCTGAGTGAAATTGAAAAAGTTTTAACTGAGATCGGTGAGAAAAAATTCAGGGCGAAACAGATCTATCAGTGGCTTCATGTAAAAAGAGCCACGGATTTCGACCAGATGACTGATATATCTGTCCAATTGAGAACACGTCTGAAAGAAATTTTTTGTATAAATGGACTATTTGTCCGTAAAAGGCTTGAATCTTCTATAGATAATACGGTAAAATATCTGTATAGGCTTTCAGACGGCAACTTCGTGGAGACCGTTCTCATGGAGTATAACTACGGCTACAGCGTTTGCGTTTCCACCCAGGTGGGCTGCAAAATGGGGTGCCGGTTCTGCGCTTCGGCTATTGCCGGATTCGTAAGACACTTAGACCCCTCCGAGATACTCCTCCAGATCTACGAGACAGAACGGCAGTCAGGCGTGAAGATCTCAAGCATCGTCCTTATGGGTATCGGCGAACCGCTTGATAATTACGATAATGTCCTGAAGTTCCTTAGTATCCTTTCCGATAAGAACGGAAACGATATGAGCCTCAGGCACGTTTCGCTGTCTACCTGCGGTATCGTGCCGAAAATCTATGAGCTTGCGCAGCTGCAGCTCGGTCTTACACTGTGTATTTCCCTGCACAGCCCTGACAATGAGCGCAGAAGTGAAATAATGCCGGTGAACCGTGCATATAATATCCCTGAACTCATAAAGGCGTGCAGGTATTATATCGACAAGACCGGCAGACGTATCACCTTTGAGTATGCCGTCATCGACGGCGTTAATTCCTCACCGGCTGATGCTGATAAACTGGCATCGCTGCTAAGAGGGATCAACTGCCATGTGAACCTTATCCCCGTAAATAAGGTCAGGGAAAGAAATTATCACAGCGCACGAAGCGGTGTGGCGAATTTCGCCGGACTGCTCCAGAAGCGTGGCATAAACGCTACCGTCAGACGTACTCTCGGCAGCGATATTGAAGCAGCCTGCGGTCAGCTCCGCCGTGATGCGGCAGCAGGCAATATTGATTAGGAAGCGGAGGTGCGGAGCATTGAGATGCAGATTCGATACTGATATCGGTCTGAGGCGTGAAGAAAATCAGGACGCAGTTAGATGCGAATATTTTGGCCATAACATTCTTGCCGTGGTCTGCGACGGTATGGGCGGCGAACGTGCAGGCAAGGAAGCCAGCATGATAGCAATAGAGGAGTTTTTTCAGCGGTTCAATCAGGGCTACAGTGAATCACTCAGCAATGATGATATTCGCAAACTCCTTATATCGTCCGTGTCAGCAGCCAATTCCGTGATTTATACAAAGGCGAGGCTGGATTTCAAAAACTTCGGTATGGGTACTACCTGCGTGGCGGCGTTCGTTACCGACAAGACTGCCTTCATTGCAAATGTGGGCGACAGCCGGGCTTACCTCATCACAAGCAAGGGTATCCACCAGATCACCAGCGACCATAACGTTGCGGCGATGCTCTTTGAACAGGGCAAGATAACCGAGGAGGAAATGCAGACCCACCCCCAGAAGCATATGCTCGTAAGGGCTGTCGGAGTGGAAAAGACCGTGCTTACGGATACTTTCCTGCTCGATTATGAGGATTCCATAAGCCTGCTGCTGTGTTCTGACGGATTGTCAGGATACTGTACAGACGATGAGATATACAGCGTCATCAAAGACAAGGAACTTGATGATATCCCCAAAGAGCTTATTGATCTGGCTCTTGAAAAGGGCGGCCGTGACAATGTTACTGTTGCGGTAATTTCTGAGTAAAAGGAAGGAAAAGAGAATGGACAAGAACATTGGCAAGAAGCTCGATGGACGATATGAGATCACCGAGCTGATCGGCGTTGGAGGTATGGCAGAGGTCTACAAGGGTGTGGACGTTATCGACAACAAGAACGTTGCGATAAAGATACTCAAGAAGGAGTTCGCTGAGAATGAGGAATTCCTGCGCCGCTTCCGCAATGAATCAAAGGCTGTAGCAGTCCTGTCACACCCTAATATCGTTAAGATATATGACATGGGTTTCTCAGACAAGATACAGTACATCGTTATGGAGTATATCGACGGCATTACCCTGAAAGAGTACATCGAGGAAGAAAAGGTACTCACTCCCAAGGATACCGTCCACTTCATCATCCAGATACTCCGTGCGCTCCAGCACGCTCACGATAAGGGCATAGTCCACAGAGATATCAAGCCCCAGAACATCATGATGTTCAGCGACGGCACTATCAAGGTCATGGACTTCGGTATCGCTAAGTTTGCCCGTGAGGAGGGCAAGACAGCTACCGATCAGGCTATCGGAAGCGTTCACTACATCAGCCCGGAGCAGGCAAGCGGCAGCGTCACCGACGCTAAGAGCGATATCTACTCTGTAGGCGCTATGATGTATGAGATGCTCACAGGCAGAAAGCCCTTCGACAGCGACAACCCGGTTGCTATTGCTGTTATGCATATGAAGGATACTCCTGAGCGTCCCCGTTCTATAAATCCTGATATCCCCGACGGTCTGGAGGAGATCGTTCTGAGAGCTATGGAAAAAGCTCCTGAGGACAGATACCAGACTGCTGCTGAAATGATCGGCGATATCGAAAGATTCAAGGCTAACCCCAATATCGTCTTCGGCTACTATCAGGAAGTAGACGAGGAAGTTGAGGATACAAGATTCTTCAGCACATCTCAGGTGGTAGATACCGAACCCGGTCAGTCTCAGCCCCAGTACGGCAGCCAGCCTCAGCAGCCTGCTTATGCAGGTGCAGGCGCTCCACAGCAGCAGTACGGCGGACAGCCCCAGTACAGCGGTCAGCCCTATCCTGCACAGCAGCCCTATGGCGGCGCTTACAATAATGAGATGTACTATGAAGAACCTGAGGAGGACGAGGAGGACGAAGATGAAGATGAAGATCGTCCGTCACTGGTAGTTCCGGTGCTTACCGCTATCGTCGTTGTAGTTATCATCGTTGCGGTAATATTCATCGGTACTCTCCTGAGTACTCTCCTCAAGGACAACAAGGATAATAACGACTGGAAAATGCCTAACCTTATCGGTATGGACTTCAACGATGCTGTTGCCCTTTACGGTAATAATATCCAGCTTCAGGAAGACGGCAAGGAGTATAACGAGGCTGAGCCCGGCGTTATCATTGAGCAGTCGCTTGAAGAAGGCGCTGAGTTCAAGAAGGGCGTTACAGTAAAAGTAAAGATAAGTAAGGGTATGGAGACTGTCGAAGTCCCGGACGTTGTTAATATGAACGCCGACCTTGCTAAAGACCAGATGAAGATGCGTGACCTGGTGGTAGAAGTAAAGAACTCCTCCAGTGCTGACGTGCAGAAGGGATATGTTATAAAGACTGAGCCTGCTGCTTCTGAGGTGGTTCACGTTGGTTCAACAGTTATACTCTATGTCAGCATGGGTTCTGACCAGGGTCAGATAAGCGTTGATGACTACGTTGGCTGGAAAGTCGATGAGGCTACAGTTCACGCTGAGTACAGAGGACTCAAGGTAGTCACAAAGGACGTTGCTTCCTACGAGAAGGAAGGAACAGTCGTTAAGCAGAGCATCGAGAAGAACGAGAAGGTCGAAGTTGGTACAGAGATCGTGTTCGAGTACAGTAACGGTAAAGTACCTGACGGCGAGATTCCTTTCACAATTCCTTTCCCCAGCGACGCTAACGGCAGATTCGTTCTTAGCTTCATGATAAAGAATGATGACGGCACTATCACAACTCAGGAAACACCTACATTCTTCGTTCCTGAAATGCTTTCGATCACCCAGAATGTTCAGGGTTCAGGTGAGGAGGTATATGTAACAGTTATGCTGACAAACCTTAACTCCGGCGCAAGAGCAACTCTCGGAACATACTGGTTCAACTTCGCAGACAACACCACATCAACAGAGACAGAGGATATCGTCGGCGCATTCACTCAGGTTGGCGGATTCCAGCAGCCTACAGAAGCACCTACAGAAGCTCCCGAACCTGAACCGGAGCCTGAGCCGGAGCCTGTAGTTACAGAAGCTCCTTATGTTGAGCCTGAGCCGGTACAGACTGAGCCTGAGCCGGTAGTTACTGAAGCACCTCAGCCTCAGCCTGTTGAGGGTGATCCTGCATTCGGTTACTATGACGAAAACGGCGCTTGGATCTGGTATTGATGAACGGCGCTGATACAAGCGGAATCATAATAAAATGCTTAGGGGGACTCTACTCAGTAGAGTCCCCTGACGGCATATATGAGTGCAGGGCGAGAGGAGTATTCCGCAATAAAGGCATCAGCCCTGCCGTGGGCGACACGGTTACTATCAGCGGCGGAGTTATTTCCGAGATAGCCGACCGCCGAAACTACATAATCCGTCCGCCCCTTGCAAACCTTGACCAGCTTATCTTCATCGTGTCAACGGTCAGCCCGCCGCCTAATTACCTGATTCTGGACAAGTTCATTGCCATTGCCGAGTACAAGAACATTACCCCGGTCATGATAATCACCAAAGCCGACCTGGGGGACAGTTCCCCGATACACGAGATCTACGGCAGTATCGGCATCGAGGTGCTGGAGGTGGACTACAGCCGTCCGGAGACTATTCAGGCGGTAAGGGACATTCTCCGTGGCAGGATAAGCGCTTTCACCGGCAACTCCGGAGCAGGCAAGTCAACGCTTCTGAACGCCGTTGACCCGACACTGAATATCGCAACCGGCGAGATAAGCCGCAAACTTGGCAGAGGTCGCCATACCACACGCCATGCGGAACTTTACAAGCTGGCAGAGGGTGGATATATTGCCGATACTCCGGGATTTTCCACCTTCGAGACTAACCGCTATGATATTATCCGCAAGGACGAACTTGCAGGCTGTTTCCGTGAATTTGCAGATTATCTGGGCGACTGCCGCTTCCGTGACTGCGCCCACCTTTGCGAAAAAGGCTGCAAGGTGGTTGAAGCGGTAGAAGCTGGCAAAATACACAAGAGCCGCCACGAAAGTTACTGCACAATGTACGAAGAAGCTAAGCAGTTAAAGGAATGGGAACTGAAATGAGTAAATGTGTTATCTTAGCCGGAGGAGAACCCGACGGTTTCACTCTTGATAGCGTTAAAAAGGGCGACTACTTCATCTGCGCCGACTGCGGCTGTGAATATGCCCGGAAACTCGATATCGTTCCCGACCTTATCGTTGGGGATTTTGACTCCTACAAGGGCGTATTGCCAGGAATTTCCGAGATACACCGGAGCGTTCCCGAAAAGGACGACACGGATACTCTGCTTGCGGTGAAAATGGCGATAAAGCGTGGCTTTACGGAAATCGACCTCTACGGCGCACTGGGCGGACGCACCGACCACGCAATTGCAAATGTCCAGACACTTTTGTATGCCCACGAAAACGGCTGTAATATGCGGATAATCAGTTCTGCCAACGAACTTGAAATCCAGGGGGCAGGGGAGCGCAGTTACGAGCGCCGTGACGGGTGGTACTTCTCGGTATTTGCCGCAGGCGGTGAGGTTTTCATCGAGTGCTTTACCGGAGTGAAGTACACTTTAGAAAACTATTTGATGACTCCGGCGTTTCCCATAGGAGTCAGCAACGAAATAACGGAAAACTGCGCTGTACTGCGGATAAAAAGCGGAACGGCACTGGTTGTACGGTCGAAGATGTAACAAAATGCTGCGAGCCGAATATAATGGAGTATACCACATAAGGAGGGTCGCAGATGAAAGTTGTTGTTATCAGAAGCCCCCGGTTACTTTCAGGGCTGCTCAGAGTTATCTTCGGCATCAAAAAAGAGGAAGAATAAAGGCAACACCGCACAAAGACCGCCTGACGGCTTTGCAGCGCATATACTTGCATATTTTCCGGCATCTTGCACATAAATTTTTTGACATACGTCAGTATGCCTGCAAAATTTCTGCACAATCTGCCGAAAAATCTGAC
>JAGBJO010000023.1 GCA_017934425.1 Ruminococcus sp. | reverse complement strand
GTGGGGAAAAAGGGGGGTCAGGAAAGGGGAGTCCAGAGGGGAAAACCTAAGGGGGAAAAGGGGGAGGGAATGCCGATTTTTGTCGGGTTTAATTAGTCCCTCCCCCTTTTCCACCTTGGGTTGTCCCCTTTGGCATACGGCGAGTTGGAGAGTGGCAACTTTCAAAAAACAAACTGGCGGCATAAATAATCCTCAAAAAAGGTAAATGCTGTTGCCGTGAAGATAATTTAGTTATTTATTGAAATTTGCGGCATATAACCATTCGTTTTGAATTCTTGCGCTGGCTATTGATTTTTCCGCAGGTCTGTGCTATAATCATACTGTAACACTATACATTGCTAAAACGGAGGATTATTATGGATCTCAAGGAGCTTCGTGACCAGATAGACATCATCGACAGCGATATACTTTCATTATTTATGAAGCGTATGGAACTGTGCCGGGGTGTGGCAGAATATAAGAAACAGAATAATCTCCCTGTATTTCAGGGCGGCAGAGAACAGCAGGTCATCGACCGTATCAAGTCGCTTACCAATGACCCGGAATTGGAAAACGGTACTGCTGCGCTCTTTACTAATATAATGGATATCAGCAAGATCCTACAGAACAGACAGATCCTTACTGATAATGCCGACTATTCATTCAGTCTGCCCGACTTCGCAGGCGCTCGCCGTATTGGTTGTCAGGGTACTTCCGGCGCTAATTCCGAAGCGGCTGCACGTCAGATCTTCGGTGACAGGGACTTTATCTTCTACCGCTCCTTTGAGGACGTTTTCAAGGCTGTTCAGTCTGGCGAACTTGACTACGGCGTTCTCCCGGTACATAATTCTACTGCTGGTTCTGTTAACTCCACCTACGACCTTATGGCAAAGTACAGCGTATACACCGTAACAGAAGCAGTTGTGGAGATAAACCACTGCCTTGCCTGCCGTGATGAGATCTCAGCGGCTGAAGTATCTATGGTATACTCACACCCCCAGGCACTTGCACAGTGTTCCGAGTTTATCTCCGAGAACCACCTGCATACCGGCGAATATGAGAATACCGCTACTGCTGCGGCTATGGTCGCTGAGAGCGACCCGGCTCAGAAAAAGGCTGCGATATGTTCCGTTGACTGTGCAGAGAAGCTTGGGCTGCACATCATTGCACGAGATATTTCCGACTGTGCTTTGAACCGTACCAGATTTGTATGTATATCAAGGGATATGCAGGTACTCCCGGACGCTGATGCTGTTTCCGTAATGCTGAAGATCCAGCATACAGAGGGTAGTCTTTACCGACTGCTGACAAAGTTCTACGTCAATGGCATGAACCTTATCCGCATCGCTAACCGCCCTGTTAAGGACGGCAGCTTCGATGTTGTGTTCTACCTTGATTTCAGCGGCAGACCTGATGATCCTAACGTTAAAGCGCTTATGAACGACCTGGCGAAGAATCTGGAATACTTCCGCTTCCTGGGTACTTTCAAGGCTGAGTGAGAGGAGCGTGCTTTTATGACTGACTTCCGCAGCCTGCTGAAAAGCGGCAGGTTCTTATATCTTGACGGCGGCATGGGTACTATGCTGCAAGCTGCCGGCGTGCAGACCGACCATGTGCCGGAACTGCTGAATATCACCGACCCTGAGGTGATAATGACCGTTCACAGAAAGTATGCCAATGCTGGTTCTGATGTGGTATATGCCAACACCTTTGGCGCTAACCGTTATAAACTTCAGGACTGCGGGCATAGTGTGACCGAGGTGGTAAGCGCAGGTATCGCCAACGCTAAAAAAGCCGTTGACAACAAATCGCTGGTTGCGCTGGATATCGGTCCGATAGGTCAGCTTCTTGAACCCACCGGTTCGCTGAAATTCGAGGACGCTTATGATACTTACAAGGAGATAGTCCTCGCCGGAAGCGATGCCGACCTTATCGCTATCGAGACTATGACCGACCTTTATGAGGTCAAGGCGGCTGTCCTTGCGGCTAAGGAAAACTCCGACAAGCCGGTTATTGTCACTATGACCTTCGAGGAGAATATGCGTACATTTACCGGCGTTTCTCCGGAATGTATGGTAGCTGTGCTGGAAGGTCTGGGCGTGGACGCTCTGGGCGTTAACTGCTCTCTTGGTCCGGAGGAACTTTACCCGGTACTTGAGAAGATATGCTCACTGTCAAAACTTCCTGTCATCGCAAAGCCTAACGCCGGTCTGCCTGACCCTATTACGAACCAGTTCAACGTTGATGCTCCGGAATTCGCTGAAAGTGCGCTGAAACTGGCTGACGCAGGCGTGCGCATCTTCGGCGGCTGCTGCGGAACTACTCCGGCGCACATTTCCGCTGTAGTTGAGGCGCTTAAAGCGAAAAGCCCGGTATGCCGTGAGATAACTCCCAAAAGCCGTGCCTGTTCAGCAGTTACCTGCGTAGTTATCGACCAGCCGAGAGTTATCGGCGAACGTATCAATCCTACCGGTAAAAAGCGCTTCAAGGAGGCGCTGCTCGCCCATGATGTTGACTATATCCTGAGTCAGGCTGTAGAACAGGTGAACGCCGGCGCTGAGATCCTTGACGTTAACGTGGGTCTGCCGGGTATCGACGAAAAGGAAATGATGATAACCGCTGTTAAGGCAATACAGGGTGTCTGTGATACGCCTTTGCAGCTTGATTCCACTAACCCGGAAGTTCTTGAAGCAGGTCTGAGAGTGTATAACGGCAAGCCTGTTGTAAACTCCGTAAACGGCGAGCCGGAGTCACTGGAAGCTATACTGCCCCTTGTTAAGAAGTACGGCGCTGCGGTAGTAGGTCTGACACTGGACAAGGGCGGTATCCCGAAAACTGCCGAGGGACGTTTTGCTATCGCTGAGAGAATACTTAACAGGGCAATGGAGTACGGTATTCCCCGTGAGGACGTGTTCATTGACTGCCTTACTCTTACTGCTTCCGCTGAGCAGGACGGCGTTATGGAGACTATCAATGCCCTGAACCGTGTCCACAATGAACTGGGGCTTAATACAGTCCTGGGCGTTTCCAATATCAGCTTTGGTCTGCCGAACCGTGAGACTATCACCCGCACATTCCTGACGATGGCGCTGCACAGTGGTCTTACTCTGCCTATTATCAACCCGAATATTGACGGTATTATGGGCGCAGTAAGGGCGTACAGGCTTCTTGCAGGAATCGACAGGGATTCCGTGGACTTCATTGCTGCTTACTCCGGCGCTGACAGCGCTCCCAAGCCTGCGGCGACTGCGGACAAGGGTTCGCCGGATATAGTTTACTCCGTCAAGAACGGTCTGAAAGCGGACGCTGTAAAGGCTGCAAAGGCACTTGTGGAGACTACCGACCCTATGGAGATAATCAACGGCTGTCTGATACCTGCACTGGACGCTGCCGGTGCTGACTTCGAGAAGGGAAAGATATTCCTGCCTCAGCTTATACTTACTGCCGGTGCAGCACAGGCGTGCTTTGAGGTCATCAAGGACAAGCTGTCTCTGACCAATGGTGGAAGCGTTTCAAAGGGCAAGGTGGTGCTTGCAACTGTAAAGGGCGATATCCACGACATCGGAAAGAATATCGTAAAGGTTCTTCTGGACAGCTACGGGTTTACAGTTATCGACCTGGGCAAGGACGTTGACCCGGCGCTTATCGTTGAAACTGCTATAAAGGAGCAGGTAAGTCTGGTGGGACTTTCTGCCCTTATGACCACAACGCTGGGCGCAATGGAGGAGACTATTGCCCTTTTGAACCGTGATTATCCCGGCTGTAAGACGGTAGTGGGAGGAGCGGTGCTGACGGCTTCTTATGCTGAGCAGATACACGCTGACTTCTACGCTAAGGACGCAAAGCAGACAGTTGATATTGCCGCAAAAGTATACAACGCTTGATTTAATTCGTAATTCGTAATGCGTAATGCGTAATTGCGCTGTGCTATTTCTGAAACGGTAAGTTTACCGCCGCAACTGATACTAAAAAAGAAATCGTCCGGCTCACATAATGAACCGGACGATATTTTTTAAAAATCATCGCCGCAAGGCGATACCTTTAATTACGCATTACGCATTACGAATTACGCATTGATATCAAAGAACGTTAGCCAATGGTGAAGCTGTATGAAAAAGGCAATGGTCTGGGGCAGGTTCATCAGCTGTCCGTACCACTGAACATGGTCTTCCCCGGATAAAAGCCGCTTCAGTGCCTCCGGGCGCACTATCTCCGTCAGCGGCGTTCCGGCGGCAAGTATCCCGGAAAGTTCCGCCGTTACCGCCGCCAGAAATGCCGGGTCGTGAGTCTTGGGGTACGGGCTTTTCTTCCGCCAGAGAACTCTCTCCGGCAGCCAGCCCTCCATTGCCTTCCTCAGCAGTCCTTTCTCCCTGCCCTGCCAGTCCTTATACTCCCACTTTACATTATAAAGGTACTCCGCTATCCGGTAGTCGCAGAACGGCACTCGCACTTCCAGTCCGCTGTACATGGACATTCTGTCTTTCCGGTCAAGAAGCGTCTGCATGAACCAGTGAAAATTAAGCTGGGTCATTTCCCTCATTCTCTTTTCAAGGGGACTGTCTCCGGGGAGAGTGTCGGCATAGTCGGCAGTTTCACGGTATCGGCTGTAGACAAATTCCTGTGCATCTGCCGCATTTGCGTACTTCTCCGCTATGAATCCGCTTCTGTAAGCCGTACTCTGCGCCCAGGGGAAGCCGTCAGTCATGCGGATATCCTTATCCCTGTACCAGGGGTAGCCGCCGAATATCTCGTCTGCACACTCACCAGACAGGGCAACCGTTCCATGCTCCTTTATCTCACGGCAGAATATCAGCAGCGATGCGTCCACGTCTGCCATTCCGGGAAGTCCCCGTGCCTGGGTGCTTTCGTAAAGTGCCTGCACCAGTTCAGGAACTTCCACCACCGTCCAGTGGTGGTCGGTATCAAGGTATTCAGCCATTTCCCGTATATATTCCGGGTCACTGTCCGGCTGAAAATGTGAACTGCGGAAGTACTTATCATTCCCCTTATAGTCCACGGAAAACGTGGAAAGCCGCTTGCCCTGCTTCTTCATCTCCGATGCGGCAATTGACGATATAAGGCTTGAATCCAGTCCCCCTGAAAGGAACGTACACACCGGCACATCTGCCACAAGCTGACGGCGGATAGAGTCCTCCACCAGTTCCCGGACGTGGGCGGCGGTGTCCTCGAAAGTCTCGTTCAGTTCCCAGGCACGAAGCCGCCAGTACTCATGAAGGTCAAGCCCATTTTCGGTGAAATAGCCGCACCAGCCGGGGCGAACCTCCTTAAATCCTTTCAGCACACCGCTTCCGGGAGTTCTTCCAGGGGCGATGAGGAGGAGTTCCATAACGCCCTCGCTGTCAAGGACACGGGGAATGTCCGGGTTCGCCATAAGCGCCGGTATCTCAGAGGCGAAGTAAAGCGTACCGCCGGATTCGTAGTAAAACAGCGGCTTTACGCCGATACGGTCACGGGCAATAAAAAGAGTTCCCCGGAGGCGGTCGAGGATCGCAAAAGCGAAGATACCGTTGAAGCGGTTCACGCAGTCCTCGCCCCACTTCACATAGCTTTTAAGTACTACCTCGGTATCAGAGTGGGTGGTGAACTCAAAGTCGGTTTCGAGTTCACGGCGAAGTTCGGCGGTGTTATAAAGTTCGCCGTTGTACACTATCACGAATTCCCCTCCGCACCGGCATTTCATAGGCTGTCTGCCGCCCTGAATGTCAATGACGGCAAGACGGGTATGCCCCAGGACTGCCTCCGGGAATACCTCAATGCCGTTCTGGTCAGGGCCACGCCTTGCCAGAACTGACATCATCTTCCGGCAGTTTCGCTCCTGCGAGCGCATATCATCTGCAAAGTTCACTATCCCTGTAATTCCACACATAAGACACCTCCGCCGCTTCCGGCTGCGGCAAGCCGTTATGCCATATTATATGTTTAAGACTCATTTTGTGTTCTCCGGTGGCGTAAAACAGGCAGGTGGTTAATATTTGGTTACGGGAGGATTAATCTTGTCATAAATTAAGGCGATGTTGTACAATTAGACAAAAATGTGCGGTAGAAAGTTTGTATATTAAGCATCTTGAAATAAATTGCGTAATTGTGTATTATTATATTAACGGCGAATACGGGTAATCCTCTCAATTTTTCCGTATCCGGAGCTGCTCAGGGCGGGCAGCGAAATTTACATTTCACAGAAAGAGGTATCTACAATGAAAAAAGTTATTTCTGCAATTCTTCTTTCCGCTATGATTTGCGGTACATTAGTTTCCTGCGGCGGCGGTGCATCTTCTTCCGAGACTCAGCCTGCAACTGAGGCTGCTACAACAGAAGCTACAACAGCGGCTGAGACAACAGAAGCTGAGGCTGAGACAACTGCGGCAGACTCCACCGAGGCTGAGGACGTTCCTGTTGCAATTGCTGACGATGTTGAGTTCGAGGACGCTGTAGCTGCACAGGACGGCGATGCTTACCTTGCTATCGTTGACGGTCAGTGGTATGTTCAGTACTGGGGCAAGGATTCTGATCTGCTCACATATGATGCAGGCGTTGTTCCGATAACCGGCAACGGCGACTATACCGTAAGCGTTAATGCTGACACAAACGGCTTCCGCTATGATGTTACAGGCGATGCTAACGGCGAGTACGTTCCCGCAGGTCTGGAATTCATGTCAGTTATGATAAAGGGCGGCGAGGAGAAGTTCCCCGGCGCAATCATCACTATCAATTCTATCACTATTGACGGCACAGAAGTTCCCATGACTGCAAAGAACTACACTTCTTCTGATGATGCTATCGAGACAAGAAGCAACATCTACAACAAGTACGTTACAAAGCCCTCCGGCGATGCAAGAACTCCTGATGGCAACCTGTTCGACGAAAATGGCAACGAGGTTGGCCCTGTTTCCGAGTACTCACCTCAGATCGTTGATCCTGCTGCATTCAATAACGGCTGGACAAAGGTTGAGGTAAACTTCACAGTTTCCGGTATCGGTGAAGAAGGCGCAGAGAATGTTGAGGAAACATCTGCTGCTGAGTAATTGACAAAAAAGATAACGCCTGCTGGTATTATTTACCGGCAGGCGCTTTTTTACTAAAAAAGAGTACCGGCAAAAAACCGGTACTCCTGTATTTTTATTTCAGACCACGCTTCTGCATATCTCTATGGAATTTAGCATCGATCTTATCCTGCTTCTTCTTAGCCTTCAGTTCAGCCTTGGACATAGGCATTGAAGTGAGAGCGCTCTCGGAGGAGGGAGTAGTTCTTCTTCTGGGAGCGGGGCGTGCAACCTGCTCAGAGGGACGGTATTCCTCGTATGTAGGAGTTGAACGCTGTATCTCCTCAGCACGCTTCTTGGCGGAATTATCGCCCAGCTCGGACAGAACGTCCTCAACTGAGTTGTGTACCTTTGTGCGTGTGTGAAGTCCCTGTGTCTCTGTCAGTGATTCGTCCTTATGCTCCTTTGATTCGGAGATAGCTGAGATGAAAGCCTGAGCAGTTGAACGGTTGTGCTGGTGGGTAGCTATCTGTGAGATATTAGCCTTGACCGGTTCATTTGCAGCTCTTGCAGCGAATGCAGCAGCGATCTTCTGACCAGGAGTCATTCTTCCGTCAGATGAACCTATTGTCAGGTCTGTAGGCGGAAGTGTCTGACCAGCATAGGGAATGAACACAGGCTGACCTGTAGGATCGTGACCCAGCAGCTTCATCTGTGAATAGGTGTAGACAGGGCGGTTGGAGTTGTCGTAGCCGATGAACTGAGGAACGGAAACGATCTTCTTTTCCTTGTCCTCATTGGCTTTGATGCGCTCCAGCAGTTCATCAACAGCCTTTATGCCGTCGGTGTTCATATCTCTTGCAAAAACGTTTCTCTGAGTGCTGAGCAGGGTATCAAGCTTGGTGATAAGTTCATCGAGAATCTCATTGTATCCCATATTTATCTTTCCTCTCTATATTTATCTCAGTATTTGAACTGTCCGTTGCCCACGAATTCGCATACAAGTGAATCGGGAGTAACGTCCTTCTTATGCAGGGGCGTGAGTGATTCAAGCACTTTAGTTACGTCCTGAAGTTCCGGGCAGTCCTCCATTTCACGAAGCTGCCATAGCAGATCATTGCGGTAAAGGCTCAGTTCGTAGCTCATGAAGGTATTGATGTCGAAGTCGGAACGGTGCTTGTAGGGCATTATGTACTTATTCTCACCTGATTCAACGCTGGGGAACATTTTCAGTGTCTCTGTCAGTGAGCGCTTGCGGAAGCTGCTGTCTCGTATCATGCGGCGCAGCAGTCTTACCTTTGAGGGGTGGAGTATGATATCATCACAGGTAACTCTTGTACGAACGCTGACGTAAAGCTTGCAAAGGCGCTCGTCAGGGACAGTGATGACAGCCGGGTTCAGGGCATGGATACCCTCAAATATAACCAGTTCGCCCTCTTTTCTTTTAAGGAAGTTGCCGGAATGTTCACGGGTAGACTCGGCAAAATTATACTTTGGTATCTCTACCTCACGACATTCGCTTATAGCAGCTATCTGCTCATTGAGCAGGTCGGAATCCACACGCAGGGGTGACTCCAGATCCATTTTACCCTCAGCAGCAAGTGCTTTTTCCTCAGCGGAAAGAGGGGAGAAGTAGTTATCCATAGAAATAGTATGACATTCGCAGCCAGCTTCGTCCAGTATCTTCTCGATCATAAGTGCGGTGGTAGTCTTTCCGGAACCGGAAGGACCGGAAAGGAGGATAACAGGACGTGTGCTGCGGTTTTTTATAATTGAGTCAGCTATAGTTTTAAGCTGAAAATGATATTCGCTGTTGACCTGCTGAACGAATCCAGCCGGGTCAGACTCTACAGCCTGGTTGATTCTTGTTACTTCAATATTCATGGTGTATCTCCGTGCAAAAAAAGTATTTGGAATAGTGCCAAATAGCAATTTATTCACAAATATTATAACACATTGCTCATAAAAATGCAAGCATTTTGATAAAATTGGGCATAATGCTGTAATTACGTATTGTTTTTTGGGCGATATACTCAATGGGAAAATTTGGAGGAGTGCTGAAAAACGGCTAAAATCCGATTACAATATAGTTACAAAATAATGTTGAAGTTAAACAAAAAGTGGTGTTTAAAATTGTGCGATTCGTAGTCTTTGGAGATATTTCAGTTACAAACTTGACTTTTTGTAACTAATGTGTTAGTATTACGATTGGGTGGGCATTTCGCTCATGTGCGGAATGTACCGCTATTTCTGGTGTGCATCATGCCGGATACGCCGGCGAGGGAGTATGCACATTCATCATAGGTTACAGAAAATTTACAGACAAAAGGAGTGTATCAATGATGATAAAAGCAGTCAGAAGGGCAGCAGCATTCGTCATCGCTGCTGCGGCAATATTTACAGCACAGCTTTCCTTAAACGTTCAGGCGGCATCATGGCCGGTTGACAGCTCATACACCCAGATCTCTACTTACTTCAATGAGCTGAGAAATACCTATAACGTTTCCGGCTACCATAATGGTGCTGATATCCCTGCGCCTGCCGGATCAAACATCTATGCGGCTGCCGCAGGTACGGTTATCTCCGCCTGCTGGATGGACGCTTACGGCTATATGGTCGTTCTCTGGCACGAGGACTATGGCGTATACACTTTCTACGCCCACTGTTCGTCTATGACAGTAAGCGCAGGACAGAGTGTGAGCGAGGGTCAGGTCATTGCCTACGTCGGCAATACCGGCGAGTCCTACGGCGCTCATCTCCATTTTGGCGTGTGTGACAGTCTCCTTAACGGCTGGCCTACCACTACTTACTATGACCCACTTACCTACTTCTCCTACGACGGCAGCGGCGGTACGACAGTTGTGGATACACAGCCCGAAGCTTCTGAATGGGGCGATACAAGTTACGCAGGCGTTTACACAACCAAGAACGTGAACACATACCTTAATATAAGAAGCAGCAACAATACCAGTTCTTCCGTTGTTGGAAAGATAAATGCCGGCGCTACTTTCCGTGTTATCAAGGCTGACGGAAGCTGGGCGATGGTTGAGTCCGGCGGCGTAACCGGTTACTCCTCTATGGACTACATGGAACTGGTAGGCGAGATAGCACCTGCTATGAGTATCCAGGGCGAGACTAAGCCTGAGGGCAATCTTGCACCCGGACAGGCATTCGTTCTCCGTGGCGTTATCTCCTCGGAACTGCCTATAACAAAGGTCTGGGGCGGCGTTTACTACCGTACCGGCGAACCTACAGCGCAGTACTACGAGACTGAAACTTCCGGCTGTTCCTACGACCTGAACAGGACTTTTGACAGCAAGATCGTGTTCAATGCGCTGGATACAGGCTATTACTCTTACCTTGTGTATGCTTCCGATTCTGAGGGAAACACCTTTGAACTGGTAAACTCTGATTTCACTGTTGGCAATCCCGGCTACGATCTGGTCGGCGATATCAACGGCGATGGCAGGATAGGCGTATCAGATGCGGTAATGCTCCAGAATTACCTTATGCGCAGCTGCGAATTCACCAAGGAAGCTTACGATTGCTCTGATATAAACGGCGACGGCAGAGTAAACGTTTTCGACCTGGTAAGCCTTCAGGAAATAATCTCACCGGAGGAGTATTAAAGATTCACGGCAACAGCATTTACTTTCCGTGATACATTTTCCGCCATACAGGAAAGCTGCCGGCTGCCGTAGAAAGCCATGCGACGGAATAATTTCCGGCGACAGGCTGGTAAGGGTCTGCACTCTCTTGGGTATCCGGAAAACTTGCCGGCAAAAATCGGCAAAGGTGGGGAAAAAGGGGGTTCAGGAAAGGTGAGTCCAGAGGGAAAAACCTAAGGGGGAAAAGGGGGAGGGAATGCCGATTTTTGTCGGGTTTAATTAGTCCCTCCCCTTTTCCACTTGGGTTGTCCCCTTTGGCAGACGGTGAGTTGGAGAGTGGCAACTCTCAAAAAACAAACTGGCGGCATAAATAATCCTCAAAAAAAGTAAATGCTGTCACCCTGATTAAAGATTTTTCCGCTCTTGACATATGCAAAATAATATTGTATAATATATATACTATATTATGAAAGAAGGTATTCCTATGGATATCAAGAAGATCATCGAAGACCTTATCGAAAAGGTCAAGAATGACAAGGATTTCGGCAAGAAGTTCAAAGATGACCCGGTTAAGGCTGTTGAAGGCATTGTTGGCGTTGATCTGCCGGACGATAAGATCAATGAGATCATCAATGGCATAAAGGCAAAAGTCAATCTGGACGAGATCGGCGAGAAGCTGGGCGGTTTAGGCGGTCTTCTCGATAAACTCAAGAAGTAATGCCATTAAGGGGGCGCTTCCTTTGCGGAGCGCTTCTTTTTTGCAGCGGGAGGTACTTATGGATAAACATAGGTTTCATTACATTTTTTCCGGCGACGTTCAGGAGGTAGGTTTCCGCAGCACCGCCTGCCGCCTCGCCCGTGAACTTTTCATCACTGGCTGGGTAAGGAACTGCTATGACGGTACTGTTGAAATGGAAGCCCAGGGCTTTACAAGGGATATTGATGCCATGATAACCGGGCTCAGAGAGCAGCTTTTCATTATGGTGGAGAATATTGAGTGTGAGGAAGTATCCACTGTACAAGGTGAGGACGGATTCCACATAAGATAATGCAGCACTCCGTTCGTCGCTGCCTGTAATTTGTTATTTATATTTCAGGACTTCGGTCATGGGCTGAAGTCCGCTTTTGAGGTGTTACTATTGAAAATTAAAAGCAGCCCTGCGGTAAGGGTCATTATAATCTCTGCCGTTGTCATGTTCCTCTTGTCTCTGGCTCTGCTGTTTGCAGCTCAGGTGAGAGAGGATAATAACCGCTATATCACTATCGACCCTGATACCATTGATCTTGTACAGCTTCGCTCGCCGGAAAAAGGCGACCCTACTGCTACTGTCGTCACTTCGCTGGGACAGTTCAGCTTCGTTCTCTACCCGGACAAGTCGCCGAAAGCAGTCGAGAACTTTATCCGCCTTGCTGAAAGCGGCTACTATGATGATACCTTTGTGTTCAACTCCGACAGCGGTGTTTATGCCGGTATGGGCAGCAAAGAACGCTCCGGCGAGCTTGCCGCTGATGCTGCCGGTTCGGATTGCGAGAGAGTTCCCCGTGAACTTTCCCAGGATCTCTGGCCCTTCAAGGGCGCTGTAATGATGATGAACACCTCCCTGGACCGCACTTTCTCCCAGAAACTCCTGGGCGGCGGTGAGTACTACAACGGCAGCAGGTTCATTGCCGCAAATACTATCGAATTCACCGACGATATGAAAAAGGAAATGCTGGACGCAAGCGACTATACCACTATTACCGATGTGTTCATCGAAAAGGGCGGTATACCTAACTTTTCCCAGCAGATGACCGTTATCGGTCAGACCTATGAGGGACTTGAGGTGGTGGAAGCACTCTCATCTCTCCAGGCAAAAAGCAACGGCTATTACATGAATCCTGATGAGGACGTTAAGATAATTTCCGTTACTATCGGAGAGTACGGCAGCAGCACTGCTGAATAAGTCTATTAAAGTAGATAGAAAAAACTGCTTTTTATAGCCTGTTTTTCGGATAATAACCAAAAATGTCCGGAAAGTATTTACAAATTCCGAATAATGTAGTATAATGGTTAGGCTGAAATATAATACTCTCTTTTATGTCTTGTTTTCAGCACAATGGAGGATAATATTTGAATCAACTTGAAATTTCATTGATTGGAGTGAAATTATGTACAAGAGAATAATTGCTGCTTTTCTGGCTGTGGCTATGTCAGCTGCTTTCGTTTCCTGCGGAAATAAAAAGGGCGGCGATACCGGCAACGGCGGCAGCAGCTCTCAGACTGAGAATGAAACTGCTCAGGAAAATGTGGAGATAATGAACTTTACCCCACCTGCTGAGGGCGATACCATTATTGAAATGAATATCAAGGACTACGGCACTGTTAAGTTCAGACTGTTCCCTGAGTACGCTGATAAGGGCGTTGAGAACTTCATCGAACTGGCTAAGTCCGGTTACTATGATGGTCTTACTTTCCACCGTGTTATCAAGGACTTCATGATCCAGG
>JAGBJO010000022.1 GCA_017934425.1 Ruminococcus sp. | reverse complement strand
TGTGCAGATTTTTGAGCAGAATTTCTGCGCAGACAAGGAGAGGAAACGCAGGTGGGCTGTCGCCCAGCAAGTTTTCTCGACGCAGTATGCGTAAAATTCTGCCAAAAAGATGCGTTTTAGGCTTAGTGTCAACGCACCCTATTATTACATATTGACTGCGGCGTTGAAAAGTCCACGGAGCTTCCCCCTCAGAACCGCCTTCCACTGTGAATACTCCGCCACATCTTCCGGGTCTGGGGAAGTGCCGGTCATCAGGGCATTGCAGACACGGACACCGGCGGCAGAACCCTTTTCCGGGAGAGTTGCGAAGGTGGAAGAAGCGCCTGAAAACGGCGTGGGACGGCACTGGCAGTAAACCACCGGCGGCTTATTCTCCGCATCGGTAATGGCGAGCATATCCCCCTTAGGGGCGCTTTCCGAGAAACTCATCGGCAGGAACGGAGGCAGGAGAATTTCCGCTTCCTCAGGCTTGGCGTAAAAGTCAAGCGCCGTGCTGACGTTGATGCATGGCGTTCCCGCAGGCAGGCTGAACTCCATAAGGGCGATGCCGATCCTGTCCCGGTAGGCGGAGAGGAATCCGGCGGTTGAGGTTGAGGTCAGGGAAACGGTTTCCCCGGCGGACTTGCAGGCGAGGTAATCGCTGAACCGCTCCACCCGGAACGTGCAGCAATCGGCGTTCAGGCGGCATTTTGCGAACACGCTGAACAGGTCGGCAAAGAACTGCATGAGCCGTTCAGAATCCTCTAAAATAGCGGTGTTCAGGCGCTTTCCCTCGTTAGCACGGGCTGTTTCGGTAGTTATCCCACCGAAAAAGAGTGAGTTGAGCAGCACATAAGCTTTCGGATCACCCCAGAATGGGTCATTTCCGGAAACGTCACCGATATAGAATTTCAGCGCCCGGACTTCCTCATCAGTTAAATTATTTTTTGAACTCATACCTTATCACCTCGCAGTTTCGTATGCCGTTTGCGGCGAACTCATCGTTTGTCAGGTCCTCGAAGTAGGAGCGGACGAACCTTGCTATGCCGTTATGCGCCACAAGGAGGACGGTCTTATCGCCCTGGCTGATTTCGTCCAGCAGGTTGTATATACGCTGACCAACTTTCATCATGGACTCGCCGCCGCCATAGCTGTCCAGGAAGTGCGCTTTTGCACGGGCAAAATCCTTGCCGTCACGGGGCGTTCCCTCAAATTTTCCGAAGCACTGTTCTATAAGGCGTGGCTCGGCAGTAACGGGTATTCCGGCTATTTTTCCGGCAATAGCAGCGGTTTCAGCGGCACGGATAAGCGGCGAACATAGTATAATGTCAATTGGCAGTTTTTCGTCCCTTATCTTCTCGCCAAGAGCGATAGCCTGAAGTCTTCCCTTATCGGTGAGGGCGATGTCAGTTGAGCCGCATATCTTATTCTCCACATTCCACACGGTCTGACCGTGTCTTGCAAAGTAAACATACATAGTAAGCCTCCTTCCAATGATACATTTATTATAACATGGTTCAGGGTGCAAATCAAGTAAAAAGTGACAAATGTCACTCATAGAGTGACAGGCGGCATATTGAAAGAATTGGCTGAAAATGGTAGAATACATATAAAGGGAGAGATAAAACGAGGAGGACGTGAATTTCAGACAGGGGGGTGCTGACATGAAAAAATTCAAGGAACTTGAAACGAAAGGGCAGAAGACCGCAAGAGTTTTTTTCTGGATCTCCTTTGTTCCAGCGGTTCTGCTTCTTATGTACGGCGTATATTGTGCCTTCGCCGGATTTGATTTTTTCAGCACCTCCTACGGTCTGGAAGGCTTTGTCAATGCTGTCCTCGTTATGGGACTTATTTTCTGCGTGATACCGGTATTTCCCGTTTGCATCATTTATCAGTTAGTATATCTGCTTTGGGGAAAGCTGAAGCTGAAAAATGTGGTGCGAAAAAAAGAATTTCTTTGGACAGTGGGCGTTATCGTATCGGTGCTAAGCCTTGCAGTTGTCTGGAATTTTGAGAAGTACAGTATAATCTACCACGTTGACTCCATAAGCGCACAGAGAATGTACAAAAATGCGGAGGATATGGTGGAGTACAAGAAGCAAGTCCAGCATTATGGTGCTTTGATGGGAATTAAGGATCTGCACAATTCTTGTCTTATGCTTGATACTGACTCAATGACGCTGGGTATTGTCCATGATGATGGTTTAGATCAGTACAGCAGAATGACCTTTACTAAAGCGGAAAACCTTGATGAAGCAGCGGAAGTTCTGGGGCTTGAGAACTACTATCTGCAATCGGTCGTCCGCTTTGAAAAGGTAGATTATAACCTCTACTCCTTTTCTGTTGATATTTCTAACAGTGGCATTACTGAATGTTGCGTTATCGAAACTGCTGACGGGGAAATATGGTATTCAGACCGTTTCGATAGCTTCAGCGACAGGATCAACCATAATAAAGCGGTATACACCTCAATGAACATGATAGGTGACGCTGACGTTAACAAGGTGCTTTATGGTGAATTCCTGGAGCGACAAACCAAGTGATATAGTAAACTTATAGATTTTTCCTACACACCCAAATGCACAAAGGGACTGAGCGTGATGTTCAGTCCCTTTGTGCGTTATATGGCTATTTACCACCAAAAAACATCCCCCGACCTGTTACAGCCGGGGGATTCGTATGAGCATTAAATTATATCAGTTCAGTAGAATTAGTCCTGCTGACCGTAAAGAGTAACCAGACGAGTGAGGTAGTCGTATCTGTCCTTAGCGTTAGCAACAGCAGTATTGAACAGCTTCTCAGCTCTCTCAGGGTTCTGACGAGCCAGTGAGTTGTAACGAACCTCGCCCATGAGGAAGTTCTTGTACTCATCAGTGTTAGGAGCCTTGGAATCCAGAGTGAAGGGATTCTTGCCAGCTTCCTTGAGTGCAGGATTGTATCTGTACAGGTGCCAGTAACCAGCCTCAACAGCCTTCTTCTCCTCAGCCTGAGCTGTAGCCATACCTGTCTTGATACCGTGGTTGATACAAGGAGCGTAAGCGATAACGATTGAAGGACCGTCGTAAGCCTCAGCCTCAGCAAATGCCTTGATACACTGGTTCATGTTAGCGCCCATAGCAACGTGTGCAACGTAAACGTAGCCGTAGCTCATAGCGATACCAGCCAGATCCTTCTTCTTCATTACCTTACCAGCAGCAGCGAACTGTGCGATAGCGCCTGTAGGAGTAGACTTAGAAGCCTGTCCACCTGTATTTGAGTAAACCTCAGTATCGAATACGAGGATATTAACGTTCTTACCGGAAGCGATAACGTGGTCAAGACCGCCGAAACCGATATCGTAAGCCCAACCGTCACCACCGAAGATCCACTGAGACTTCTTGGAGAGGTAGTCCTTCTCAGCAAGGATAGCCTTAGCGTCGTCGCAGCCGCAAGCCTCAAGAGCAGCAACCAGCTTGTCAGTAGCGTCAGCGTTCTTAGCGCCGTCGTTGTAAGTATCAAGG
>JAGBJO010000021.1 GCA_017934425.1 Ruminococcus sp. | reverse complement strand
TGTCGGGTTTAATTAGTCCCTCCCCCTTTTCCACCTTGGGTTGTCCCCTTTGGCAGACGGCGAGTTGGAGAGTGGCAACTCTCAAAAAACAAACTGGCGGCATAAATAATCCTCAAAAAAAGTAAATGCTGTCACCCTGATAGTAAACTTTATTAACCTTGACAGACATGAATTTAGGGTGTATAATTCTATACGTAAGAATTTGTTATATGATATGCCATGGTCGTATGGAGGAATTGTATGTATAAGATCTTGGTTTTAGAAGACGACGCAATGATTGCATCTGGTCTTACCTATGCTATCGAATCAGAAGGCTATGAGGCTTTCCACGCTAAAAATATCAAGGAGGCAATGTCGCTCATAAACGGCGGCAGTTTCGACCTGGGTATACTTGATATGCAGCTTCCCGACGGCAGAGGCATCGAGGTTGGAAGAAAAATGAAGGAGGATAACGTTCCTGTAATTTTCCTTACGGTCGAGGACGATGAATCCAGAATAGTCAAGGCTTTCGAGGAGGGCGCTGACGATTATGTAGTCAAGCCTTTCAAGATAAGAGAACTCCTTGCCCGCATCAAGCGCACTATCGGCAGAAATAAGGACAGCAAAGAGGAACTTGTGAAGATCGGCGGCGTAAGGATAGACACATCTGCCGGCAAGGTGTATATCGGAGATAAACAGGTGGAGCTGACTGCCCTGGAATACAGGCTTCTCCTGATTTTCGCCGGAAATAAGGGTATGCTTCTTACGAGAAACCAGATATTGGAAAAAATATGGGACTCAGCCGGCAATTTCGTCGAGGACAACACCCTTACTGTTTATGTAAAACGTCTGAGAGAAAAACTCGGAGACAGCATAAATATCGAAACCGTCAGGGGGATAGGCTACCGTGTGGATTAGCAAAAAGGAAATCGAGACTCTTTCTGATATCGTCAAAGGCTATACCACCGGCGATGATACTGATATAAGAGATAACAAGGAAGGCGCTTTCTCTATATTAAAGAATGATATCTACAGCCTTATGGAATCTCAGAAGGAGCAGCTTAAAAATACCCAGAAGCAAAGGGATATCCTGGCTGAGTATATGTCGGACATCTCACACCAGCTTAAAACCCCCATCACTTCAATGCTGATAATGACCGACCTGCTTGAAGATGCTGACCCGGATAAGCAGGCGGAATTCATACATAATATAAAACTGATGCTCGGAAAAATGGAGTGGCTGGTAAAGACACTTCTTAATATGGCTAAGATAGACGCAGGATCAGTGAACTTTTCTAAAAAGAAAATACGTCTGTCTCAGCTTATGGACGACGTTACCCCCTCAGTAAGCATACTCCTTGATATAAATGAGCAAAGTATAGAGACACTGAACGATATCGAGCTTGAATGTGACAAGCGCTGGACTGTAGAGGCACTTACCAATATAGTTAAGAACGCTATCGAACATTCCCCCAAGGGTACAAAGATAGAGATCGACTGCGGCGAAAACGCCATTTACCGCTGGATATCCGTAAGGGACTACGGCGAAGGCATCGACATGGCTACTTACGCCTCCATGTTCCAGCGTTTCCAGTATTCCACCAACGAAGCAGGCTTCGGAATAGGTATGCCACTTGCGCTATCTATCATGAAAGGTCAGGGCGGCGATATCGACATTGACATACCTAAAAAAGAGAAAGGCTCAAAATTTATACTGAAATTCTTTAAGTGACTGAAAAGTCACTTAATTTTTTTATACAGTCACTTTATAGTCATTTTCAATGCGTAGAATATTATCAGAAACAAAAGGAGGTAATACTTACTATGGCAGTATTAGAAGTAAAAGATCTGACAAAAGTTTATGGCGAAGGTGAATCTGAAGTCGTTGCTCTCGATCACGTTTCGTTCTCAGTGGAGAAAGGTGAATTTGTTGCTATCATCGGTGCATCAGGTTCGGGAAAATCAACTCTCATGAACCAGATGGGCGGTATAGATCACCCCACTTCAGGCTCAGTAAGGATCGACGGCAAGGAGATAACAGAAATGGACGAAGATGAACTTGCGATATTCAGAAGAAGAAACGTGGGCATGATCTACCAGTTCTACAATCTTATCCCTACACTGACTACTGAGGAAAATATAATGCTCCCCTGGCTTCTTGACGGCAGAAAGGAAAATAAGAAAAAGCTCGGCGATATCATGAATGCTCTTGGTCTTGCTACAAGAGCAAAGCATCTGCCCGGTGAAATGTCAGGCGGTCAGCAGCAGAGAGTTTCTATCGGCAGAGCGCTGATAAACGACCCTGCTTTCGTGCTTGCTGACGAACCTACCGGCAACCTGGACAGCAAAACCGGCAGAGAGATAATGGATCTGCTGAAATACTCCAATCAGATGTTCAACCAGACTATCCTGCTTATAACTCACGATGATAAGATCGCTCTCCAGGCTGACAGAGTTATAACCATGAGCGACGGCAATATCATCAGCGATGAGGTGATAAAGAGATGAAAATAACTTCAAGACTTGCACTGAATCAGCTCACCAGAAATAAAAGACGTACAGCAGGTACAGTTATGGCTATCGCTCTTTCTACCGCTCTTATCACCGCTGTTATGTGCTTCGCCACAAGCGGTATCGATATGCTGAGAAATGTCCTCGATGACGATTTTGATGAATATGGCGGCGTGTACAGAGCAATGGTTTTCATCCCGGCATTTATCCTCACAGGGCTTATCGCATTCATGTCCGTAAGCGTAATATCCAATATCTTCCAGGCTTCGGCAAATGACCGCATCAAGGAACTGGGTATACTCAAATGCGTAGGCGGCACTTCAAAGCAGATAAAGAAAACTGTTATCAGCGAGGGTCTCTGGCTCAGCCTTGCTGGTATCCCACTGGGACTTATCATCGGTGTGGCTCTGGGCTACCTGGGCGTAAGGATCGCTGGGGGATATATCAATAACCTTGTGGAAATAACAAAAAACATCGTAATGCGAAGATTCGACCTGGAACTCGTTTTCTCCGTAAGGCTCTACAGCTTCATACTCGCATCTGCTTTCGCCCTTCTGACAGTTCTTCTCTCTGCCATGAAACCCGCAAAACAGATGAGCAGGATAACCGCTGTTGAGTGCGTAAGCTTCGGAAATACCCACAAGGAAAAAACCGGCAAAATATCCGGAAACCTTTTCTGGAAGAAACTCTGGGGCATCGAGGGCGAACTTGGCGCAAGAAATATCAGCAGAAAAAAGAAAGCTTTCAAGCCTGCTATCAGAGCCCTTTCAATGGGTATTTGTCTCCTCCTTTCCACATTCGGTCTTGCTGCACAGCTAAGGGATATGGAGAACTATATGCAGTCCGACAAAAACCTCCTTATGGTGGATTATACTTCCCTGAGAGATGAAGGCTACAACGAGGAGACCGGCAGACGTGAGGATATTATCATGCACCCCATTGATGCCGAAAGATACAACGCAATCAACGACAAGCTTAACGAATTCGGCGATTTCAAGGTTTACGGAATAGGCGGCAACAAGGACACCTACTTTGTCAAGGCTGACGGCGCTGAATTTACTTCCGGAGCAAAAGATGCACCGGGTATGTTCAACGAAATGGGCGAAATGGAATTCGATATGGTTTCCCTCACCAATGAACTCTACAGCGATATCTGCAAGGCTGTCGGTGTGGAGGAAGGCAGTAATATTCTCATCAACACCTACACATTCAACGAGGACGGCGAGAGAAAGGAGATAACACCTTTCGCTGAAACTACTAAGGAACTGAGTCTTGTTACTCCTGACGGCACAGAGTCCAAACTTGCAATTAACGGCTTCCTTGACCGTGAGGATATTGACGAATGGTACTTCGATTACCTTAACAGGGCTGCTGTCATGGTGATAGTTCCCGGCGCTGAGGCAAGAAGTTTCCAGTGGCAGTGTGAACCTGGCGATCAGGAGGAGGAATTCTCTGAATACGCTCGTTCTGTTCTGGACGAATACTATCCCATTCTCTCCGACGACTCATACGAAGACCAGGGATTCTCAGTAAGAATAAGCAGAGAGAATACTATGGTCAAGGCTATCAATGTTATGCTTGTGCTTGGCGAGATAATCCTCTACGGCTTCGTTATCATGCTTGCGCTTATCGGATTTGCCGGATTCATCAGCACTATTACCGCTAATATCCGTGCAAGGAGCAAGGAGTTCGCTGTACTCAAAAGTGTCGGAATGACAGGCGGTTCTCTCCAGAAAATGCTTTACAGTGAAAGTATGTACTGCACATTGAAAGCCTCCTTAAAGGGCGCTGTTATCGGTACTGTCATTCCCTGGCTGATAAACCTTTCTATCAGGAACGCTTTCCCGATCAAGTTCCATATGCCGCTGTATATGGCGCTTCTCAGCATCGGCATCGTTTTCATGGTAGTCCTGCTGATAACTTTTATTGAGATCAAAAAGATGAAGGGTCAGAGTCTCATCGAAACGATCAGAATGGACTCTATCAGATAAATTTCATAAAAAACAACCCCTGATATGGCGTATCACATTTACCGGTTCCGGCAAGTGATTTCCGCCATAGCAGGGGTTGAGTTTTTTCATGAAGTTTTACGAAGCGCAGTTACGGATAAAGTGCCGCACTCTGCAAATTACTTGACCGGAAGTCCATTACTTGGATCGGAAATAGGAGGTGAAACGGTGATAACGTCCTCGGTCTCAAAGACACAGATCTCAAGTTCAGGTCTGATGTAATCCTTCTTTTTCATATTAAATCGCCATCCTTGTCATATCTCAGGGAACTGTGAGTTACCCTCTCTTATTACATTGCTACCCCAGGGAATATTCTCGTCGATGATAGTATTGCCATAGATGTCAGTAAGTCGGATAGTATAGGTTGTGCCAACGTAATCGCCAACACTGAAATAGTTGTAATTCTTTCTTTCCAGTTCATGCCAGCTGCCGCCGCTGAACACTTCCATTTTTGCCACGGGATATCTGGTATTTCTCGGCTGTATCTCTGCCCAGTATTCAGATGAACCCTCTTTGAAGCGATAGGAAACATTCTCTTTGTCAGCAACGGGATAGCTGATAACTTCCCAGGTGACATCGATTATTCCCTCAGTGCGCTCTCCAAGGGCATCGAAAGCATCCTCGCACAGGTCGATATTTCCGGGAGCGCAGCCTTCACTGTCAGTGGGGAAAAGGTCGGTAACAAGCACATTTATGCTCTTATCCCCTCTTGTAACTTTCAGGTAAGCGCCTGCATACTCTGCACATGGGCTGTCGTACTCGTTCATAGCACAGGTGTAGTCATTGCCTATCAGATCGTCGATATTATAGCAGCCATTGGAATTAATAGCGTCATAGAAAGTAGCCTTGCCGGAGTAGACCTTGTTTTCAGCAGACTGTGAAGCATACTCCTTAGCAGCACTGCCATAAGCGTAGAGAGCCTTACAGAGTTTCACAAGGTTAGTATCCTTGTCATCAAGGGCAGCGCTTATGTACTGCACAGGGCTGAATTCTGTTGAACAGCCGCCGAAATCGAGAGCAAACACCTTGTCCAGCTTAGATGCAGCAACTTCAACATTTACGCAGGCGAAGTCGTCGTTCAGATCTTTAACAGTAGCGTTGCTGAGACTGCTGGCGGAATTCTCCAGGAAAGTAAGAGCATCTACGCCGGTCTTGCGGAAATAAAGCGAGAATCCGATCTCAGAACGGAGAGAAAGGTTCATGCCGTAGTAGCTGACAGGGGCATCCATGCCGCTAAGTGCTGAGTTGAGAGTGTCCTTATCAAAAGGTGAAGCGCTTACTGTAACATCATCGTATTTCTTGTAACCAACAGGGCAGATGACAGTATCACCAGCAAAGTAGTCTCTTGCAGCGCTGCCGTAGGAGAACATACTGCTTACCAGATCATGGATATCTGCGTAAGTGTCGTCAGCCAGAAGTTTGTTAAGGTAGTCGTAAACGCAGACCTTAGTCTCCTTGATGATATTATCGCCCTTCTTAATTAGAAGTGTATGCTTCTCGCCCATATTCCTTGCACAGCAAGGAAAGGTGAAAGTCAGGTCATTGCCGACGATAACTCCGCCCGTCACGCCGTCATCGATAGTAACATCGTACAGATTCGGGTCTTCGTCGAAACTCAGCTTGTAATTGATGCCGATAAGCGAACCGCCAGCCGTAAGCCCCATGCTGACCGTCACATTGTCCTCAGCAGCGTTAGCCGTAACAGCCGGCTGACTTCCAGGGAAACTGATTCCCGGAACCACGCCTGCCGCACTGACAGCAATAGCAGCGCTGAGTGCGAATACAATGAACCTCTTGTTTACTTTGCAGGAATTCTTCATATGCACCATCCTTTCAAACAACCGATTGCAAAACAATCTAACTAAATTCTAACATAATACACTTAAAAAATCAAGGGAATTAAACAATTTTTGTGCCTATTTACAATTTATATATATATTTATACCCTTAGTTTCTCTCATTTCGTCATATAATAGTTCACTATTTGGGGTAAATGGGTTGACATTGGTAAAAACGGGGCAGATAATTGTAAACAATTTGTGAACGAATGTGAGTTTTCCCAAAGTATTTAAAATGTATATAGCGGTAAAAGCTTCAAAAAAATTTTCCAGAAAAATTTTCATAACACCCCACTTTTTTGAAAAACCCTCCGTAATCTATAAACAGAGTTCGGAAAGAGTTCACGAACCGAAACGAATTTATCTGAAAAAGGAGAGTAATCACCATGAAAAACAGAAAGCTTATCGCAGCGATCGCAGCTGTAACAGTTGTTTCCGCTGCAACAGGAACAGCAGCACTCGCAAACTTCGGCGGCAATTCAAACGCTGAAAAGACAGTTGTAGTTTCCCAGGTAAAGGACGCTAACGACGGCGCTGACGCTGAGGAAAACATCGTTGTTACAACCGCAGCTGATAAGGCTGAGGAAGCTGTTACTACCGCTCAGGTCACAACTATCGCTGATGTTACCACAATCGCTGACGTTACTACTGCCGCAGAGCTGACAACAGAGGCTTCTGAGGAAGCTGCTGTAACTACAGCTGTTGCTGAAGACGAGGAAGAAGCTGCTGCAACTACCGCTGTTAAGCCCGGTAAGCCTGTTGGCAAGCATGAGATCGAGGACAAGATCAGAGATACATTTGATACTGAAACTGAGGACTTCAAGGACGGCGAGGCTAAGTCAAGCTGGTTTGATTTCATCAGAAAGAATATCCGTCCCAGCATCGTAAAGCCCGGCAAGAACAAGGAAGACAAGCCCGTTATCGATGATGCTGAGAAGCCCGCTGCTCCTGCTGCACCTGTTATCGAGGAAGGCGAGACACCCACTGCTCCTGCTGCTCCTGTAGTTGAGGAGGGCGAGACACCCACTGCTCCTGTTGCTCCTGTAGTTGAGGAGGGTGAGAAGCCTGCTGCTCCTGTTGCACCTGCTGAGGACGCTGAGAAACCCGAAAAGCCCGCTGCTCCTGACAAGCACCCTGCACCTGCTATCGAGGAAGGCGAGAAGCCTGCTGCACCCGTTGCTCCTGCTGCACCTGCACTGGAGGAGGGCGAGAAGCCTGCTGCTCCTGAAAAGCCCGCTGCACCCAAGCACGAGCGTCACGCTCCCGGCGCAGAGGTTGAAGCTGCAACTGAGGCTGTAACCGAAGCTGAGTAATCTGCCAACTCTTTTTATACACTCCGCTGTCCGGTATTATCATAGCGCCGGACGGCGGAAAGTTCCCTAATTCCCGTAATCTACCGTTTACTTTTCCGTCCCCCTTGCTGACTTTGTCGCAAGGGGGAACTTTTTTATGGCAGCAGGTGTTTTTTTAAAAAGCGGACAACCAGGTATCAACTGGCTATCCGCATCTTCAGATTCATTACTCATTGTTTTCTGCTTCTTCGCAGCGGACTGTAAGTCTCTGCTTGCCGCTGTAAGTGCAGGTGTAAAGTGACAAGTCCCAATCGCTGTTAACCATGTAGTCAACTGCATCAGGCTCGACGATCTCGATATCACGGACTATGTAGTGATACACAACTCCGTCCATATCTGTAAAGTAAACGTCGTCTTCACGGTTTAGGTCCCTGAGTTTACCGAAGCTGCTGGCGAAGTTATGACCTGCAATGACCATATCACCGGTCTTTGCACTTCCGCAGTAACGGCAGGGCGCAATGTTCAGAAGCTCCATAGTCCAGGAATCCATTACCGGAAGCTCCATATTCAGGGAAGGTATAGTCAGGCAACCGTCATAACTGTAGCCGTCGATCATAGCAGAAGGAACTGTCTCCGGGAACTCGCCTTCCTCCTCAGGTTCGGCAGTGTCAGCGGCACTCTCCTCCCCTGTTCCCTCGCACCGCTCCTCGATAAGCTGCTTTACTGCCGGAAGTTTCTCCCCGGCAAGCTTATCTGCGCTGCGGCTGTCGAAGCTGTTATTCAGGAACAATGCAGCAGAACTGCACATCATCGTAAGCCCCAGTATAACCATCAGGTTACCGGAGTGTCCGCCATTATTTTTCATCATTTACTCTCCTGTGGCAGATGTTCACCATAACGCCTGCTGTAACGAAAAGCAGACCGGCAAAGAAAAGCACGGGTACAGGCCAGTTCAGCTGACCTGTCTGGATAAGCTTGGTGGAATTGGTTATTATAAAGGTATGTCCGTCCTTGCTGTAGGAGGGAGTGTAACCGGCAGGAACGTCAATTTCCTCCACACGCCACTCTACCTTTGAGGACACGCCTTTCCAGATGTAAGTCCAGTCGTTATCGGCGCTGAGTGTAACGGTATCGTAAACGCCGCTGTCGCTTACAAGGTTTACCTTTACGGAAGTCGGACGGCTTGCGTCCTCGTCGTTCCAGACCTTTTTAACGGATACGGATATCTTGCTTCCGGCAGCCACATCGTCGGTGCTGATAGCATCGGCAGTTATCTTCGGTGCTGCGAAAACGTTATACTTCCACTCATCGTCCTCCAAACCGGGCAGGTACATAACAAATGGATCAAAGCTTGTGAATGTGCCAACTGTAGCTGTCTCAGTAACCAGATATGCGCCGGCGGAAAGCTGTTCAAAGTCTGCCATACCGTCGTTTCCGGTAAGCTTCACTGAACCCTTGATGCCATTGTCGGCTGCGTACTTTTCGAGATCAGCAGCTCTGTCAGCAATTGAGGCAATGTCCTCTCCGCAGCCGGCAAAGGCAGGTGCAAAGCTATACTCCGGCACACCGCTTTCAAGCGATGCTTCGGCTATCTGGTATATGGTAATTTCCGCTCCTTCTGCGGTATTATTCTGGTCTGTGTCAGATGCCAGGAAAACTGTCAGTGAACATTTTCTTGCAAGGTCTGGTGCATCTGCACCTGCTGCTGTAAAAGTTCCGGAAATACTGAAAACCATCACCAGTAAACACAGAACACCTATTCTGAACTTCATTCCTGTTTATTTCCTCCTTTTATTCTTTCTGCCGCCGACGATCAGCGTAATTATGAGCAATATGAACAGCATTGGTATAGCTGCCACTGGTGCAACGATAATGGTATCTATTCTGAACGCTTCGTTAGGAACGAACACAACCGCCGCTGCCTTTTCCTCATCGTTTTCCACTCTCACACCTCTTACCAGCAGTCTGTGGGTATTGATACCATAGGGAGTGCAGGTGATGAGGGTACACATATCACGTCCGGGAGAAATGGTAAGATCCTGCGATTCATCAGGCAGGACAGTCTTGATCTGATCGACTTCGTAGGTAAGTACTCTGTCCAGGATAGTTATGGTGAACCTGTCGCCTATCTCCAGTTCGTCAAGGTCAGTAAACAGCTTGGCGCTTGGCAGACCTCTGTGACCGGACAGAAGGCAGTGGGTACTGCTTCCGCCCACCGGCAGACTTGAACCCTCCACATGACCTGCGCCTATCTGGAGTACACTCTTGTCAGTTCCGTGGTATATAGGCAGTTGGACGTGTATCTTATCAATGTCGATATATCCCATAACTCCCTCGCCGGTGATGTCGAGGATAGATGTGTAGCCGCTTATCCGTGACGGATCATAGAAAGCGGCACTGTCGGCGGCAAGGGACTTATTGTAGTCCTGCGCCTGCTGAAAAAGAGCGTCACGCTCTGACTGATCGGTATGGCTGAGCGCATCGTTATAGCTAACGATGATATGTGAAGCGTGTTTCTCGTTGATATAGTCGCTTATCGCCGGGTAGAGCAGCACGGAGAAACCAACGACGAACAGCAGTATAATAGTGATTGTATAAAGATGTTTCTTCATTAGTCTCTCCCTGTTGCTCCCATTCACCGGGACGAGGCAAAGCCCCGCCCCTGTTCATGGGATAAAGATATAGTAGTTTGGAGATTGCTTAGATCACTTAGCAGTATTCTTTCTCTTGAATACTGTCATAACAGCGCCAGCAGCTACGCAGAGTGAACCTACAACGTAGAAGATAGTAGTACCGATACCACCAGTGCCGGGGAGGGTTATGCCCTTGCTGTTCTCAACTTTGAGAGTTGTGATGATAGCGCCTTCGTCAGGAGTTACGTCCTTACCGTCAACGCTTACAGTCCAGTTGGGAGCAGTCTTGCTTGGAGTAGCGTCGATAACGATAGTCTTCTTATCATTGGACTTGTTGTAGCCCTTAGGAGCTGCTGTCTCTTCCAGTGTGTAAGTACCTGCACCAAGACCCTCGAATGTGAGGTAACCCTCGCTGTCAACTTCCAGTTCGATTTCCATAACTGTAGCATCGTCCTTATTTTTAACAGAAGCGTTGTTTTCGTTTCTCTCTGCCAGGGAGTACTTCTGCTCAGTGTCAGCATACTTATCCGCTGTGTCTGTATCAGGAGCAGTCTCAGTATAAGTGCCGTTCTTGAGCAGGTAGTAAGTACCCTCATCGTCCTTAGTGAAAGTCTTACCTGTAGTGATAGTAGTATTCAGTGACTTACCGCTGAGCTTGAACTTAGCGCCAGCCAGTCTCTTTGTAGTGTCCTCGGAATCAACCTTGATTACAGCGATACCTGTTGTGTAAACCTTTGTGATAACGTCAGCAGTCTTACCAACAACGTCCTTGTCCTTTTCCTCATCAGGCTCATTGTCGCCGAAATAGGTGTGGTTGGGGTTATTGGAGTAGGTCAGATTAGCCTTGTTATCGTTGCCCTTTGTAGTTCTGTCAGCGTCCTTGTTGAGAGTAGCAGTATAGTTTACAATAACGTCAGCGCCTACCTGATCCTTATACTGAAGGAAGTTGTCGAAAACGATCTTGATGTTAGTAACTCCGTTTGTATCTGTAGCAGAAGTAATGGTGTAGTCGTCATCGCCAAGTGTAGTCTTGCCAACCTTTATAGTAACGTCGTTCTTGTTGAAAGTCAGACCCTTGCACATAGTATCGTTCATGATGAAGTAGTACTTGTTGTAGCCTGTCATATCCGGAACCTTGGAAGAAAGCTCATACTTTACAGTATCACCGATAGACTTTGTGTCAGCATCGACCTTAGTATCGTTCTTTACGATCTTCTTGTCAAGCTTGGGGATATCTCTCTTTGTGGTAACAGTTGTATCACCAACTACCTTGAGGAGAAATCTGGAATTAGCATCGTCCTTGTTTGAAAGTTCAGTAGTGTCCTTGATGAGGTAGTAACCGCCTTTAAGACCTGTGAACTCGTTGGTAGTGGTAGTAGCTTCGGGGTTACCCTTCAGGCTTGCACCAAAAGCAGCAGCAGCCTTCTGGAGAGCGTCAGTATCGTCCTCAGCGCCGCTGAAAGCAGTCAGGAAAGCGTTGATAGAAGCATAACCAGAAGCAACCGTGAAAGCGTCAGTGTCAAGGTTTGCACCGGCAGCAATATTGGTCAGGGTCTTGTTATCGGTGTCAACAGTTCCGCTGAGTACCTGATAAGCTGCGTAAGTGTGGGGAGTGGTGTCACCTGTAACAGCGCCCTCCTCGATAGTAACATCGTAAGCGGAAACGCTCATAGCGTTAGCCATTGTCATAGCTGCGGCTGCCATAAGAGCAGCAATTCTTCTCTTTTTCATTACAATAATTCCTTTCGTCTATATGTTTACTTAGTTGTCTCTGCGCCTTTTTATGGTGAGTACAAAGGCGGCAGTTATCATACCCGAACCAGCAAGTACGAACGGGATAACTCCCATTCCGCCGGTAGCAGGCAATACAAAGCGTTTGTAGTTGGTGAATGTGGTGGAATCGCTGTCGGAAAGGGTATATTCACCAGAATCGCTGATACCAGTTCTCTTGTAGGAGAATTCCACCTTTGAGGAAATGTCCTCAGATTCCTCATTGAATACAGCGGTAACAGAGACAAGTTCCTCATGGGTATCATACTGAACAGTATCATCGCTGCCCTTAACTTCCTTTACTATGTAGTTGTAAGTACCGGGTTTGGTGATAAGCTGGTCACCGAAAAGAACTTTACCGTTCTTATCGTTTTTCTGAGTCTCAGCAGGAGCGAATTCTGCCACGAGACAAATACCGTCCTGAACTGTAGCGTTACCGTCCACCGGGACGATAGCCTTATCCTGAACTGCAAAGCTGTAGATAAGCTTTTTAAGCTGTTCCTCACTCATGTGAGGAGACATATCATCGCCGTTAAGATAGCCCTCAAACAGGTCACCCACATCACCGGGAGATTGAATAAGCCCGGAAGTAGCGTCGTTCCAGCTATATCGCTCGACCAGCGCATTATAGAATTTCCAGCCGTCGATACCCTCGCCCCATGAACTCTGACTGGGGATATTAAGCTGGTAGACACGCACAAGATTGCCGTTATCCGGGTCAGCTATGTGCATATCCGCATCGCCCTTAGCGAAGTAAAGCTTAACAGGGGCTTGCAGGTCATAAAGCTGGAAGTCGAAGTCATCGCCGGCGAGAGTGCCGTTAACGAACTCCTTCTGAGCGTCCAGTTTTACTGCTGCCGCAACGCTGTTCAGGTCAGCGGTTATGGTAAAGTCAAGACCTGAGTGGTTCGGGCACTTATTGTAAGCGTCAATAACGCTTGTGTGGTTCATATTGAACTCAACGCTTTTCAGTAAAACATCATCTTGTTCGGTTATATCCTCAACAGTCACGTTGGTGACAGTCTCGCCGGTATAGTAAGTAGTAGTCTGGGTACGGGGTTTCAGGAGAAGCTGAACATCAAACAAAGCGGTATCAGCTTCAGCTATCTTGAAAAGCTTATCGCCACGGGTATAAACGTAGTCGCCGTTTTCGAGGAGTATAGAACCGGACGCACCGTCCTCCGCCTTGATGTAGTTAGAAGTCAGTTCGTACTGAGTTTCGCCGGGATTACCTCCACGGTAGTAATGTTCAGTCTCGAAATCCTGAATGATAGAGCCGTCCTTGTTGTATATATAACAATGATTAACATTATCAACATAAGCGTCGTATACGGTAACTATCTCCTTTGAAGTACCGTCAGCGTTCTCAATGTACTTTCTTTCCACATATGAACCACCATCGGCAATTTCGATATCGGCATGTGTACAATCACGACCGTCGTGGATAACAAAGCACCGGAAATACTGCACAGGATCTGCGCCGTCTTTTACCAGAGTAATAGTCGCATTTCCCTTTTCACCATATGGCATAACGCCCTTAAAAACAGCGCTTACTCTTTTCAGTCCATTGCCCACATCCTCAGTGGTAACATCGCCTTGAAGCTGGATATTATTGTCACCAACGAAGGAAACATCGTCCTCCACCGGTGCATATGTAACAACTGTTATCTCGTCGCCGTCATACATCATGTACTTACCGCCGTCAGCAGAGTTGTTTTTCCAGTAGAGTTTTCTGCCAGATTCATCGCATATGTACTCAGGATTACCGCCGTCGCTGAGAGGCGCTTCTTTCAGATACTCATGCAGCCTGTCCTTGTCGATCTCGCCCTGTGCAGTCTGCATATAGATCGGGTAAACTACCTTAACATAGAATTGGTCAGTTTCGCTGTTCCAGTTTCCTTTGTCAGCAAGATAAGCAACATAGCAGTCGCCGGGGTTTTTACCCATGAACTTTGCGCTCACTCTGCCGGGAGTATCATAGTTATCCGTACCGTCAGAAGTACGGTCGATATGGCGCTGAGAAGCAGAAATATCGTTATTCTTGACAGTTATCCTGCCGTTCTTGTCACTTGCGTCCACGGACACTTCCAAAACCTCGCCGACCCTGAGAATATAGGGGTTTGTAGCTGTATTATCGCCGTTCTGGAACATATTGTTAGCGGTATCCGCTTCCTTTTCGCCCCAGGAGGTCATAACGTATACCGAGAAGCTTTCTGCGGTAAACTCAGCACCCTCAGATGTAAGCTGTGCGGCATCGACTGTCTCTGTAACGCCCTCGTCGGAAAGGTGGATAAGGCTCATTTCGCTGCCCTGAAGCGTCATTTCCTCAGGAAGTGTGAGACTTACCTGCACATCAAGTTCCGGCTCTATTTTCACGCCCTCTGAGGTTATGAATGAAATGTCCACCGCAACCGCATCATAAAGGGAAGCGTCCTCGCCGAAATGCTCATATGCAGCGGCGAAAGCATCGTCCTCGGAAATATCGGCAACGACCATTTCCGTGTCCTCAGGGAAAGCTTCGGCAGGAGCCTGAGCCTGTACCTGTACGCCGTTTTCCGTCACGCCTGAGAAGGTAAACGGAACAGCATCAGCCGCCTGTTTGGTAGTCTCAGCAGGAAGGTCATCAGTTACCGGTTCGGTAGTCGGTATCTCCGGCTGCTCAAGCGCCAGGAAGGAGCAAATTCTCCTGTCGCCGGGAAGAAGCAATACCTCAGCGGTCTTGCCCTCGTGGTCGCCTTCTACAGCGATAAATCCACCGTCGGGAGTGTTACTTGTGATTACGGCGCACCTGTCAGCTTTTCCGTCATCATCACTATCAAGGAACACCACATCGCCGGGAGCAGGCGAGCCGTTTTCGGTATCTTGCAGCATTCCCACTGTTTCAAGGCTTACATTCCACGCCCAGCAGCCGGCATTAGTTGGCACACCTTCAACGCCAGCCCTGTTCATGCACCAGAGTACGAACACGGTATTCCAATCAATGGAATTGCTGCCGTACCATGCAGAATAGCCGCTCAGAGCGCCGCCGCAGTCGTAGCCGATCTGAGAAACGGCAATAGCCGCCATTTTCTCCCGCCACGAACCTGTCAGTTCATCTGGAATACCCGGCAGAGCGCTGTCTCCGGTATCGGAAATGACCTCATAGCACTCGTCTGAACGAACGGTGCTGTCTGCGGTATCATCGCCGCAGGTCATTGCAGCCACATCAGGATCGGAAGTCATAGCCGTACCAATACAGCGAAGCTGCCAAGCTACGCCTCCGGTCACAACAAAGGAAAGTGCGGTAAGCAGGGAAATACTCCGCCTTCGCCTTGTCCTTTCAGCCATTATCCGCCTGATATGGAAATTCAGGTTTCTTTTCACTTTTGTTACCTCACTAAAGTAAGATTCCTGTATAACAGGATATATCAGAATGGGAACGTTACTTGTCTGACCAGATCTTAAAAAGAACGCTTCCCACTACCTGATCTTTGTCAACGCAGCCAATAGCGGAACTACGGCTGTCAATGGAGATATCTCTCCTGTCGCCCATGACGAAAAGCTTGTTCTCCGGCACGACACAGGGGAAATTGATATCGCACTCGCCAAGGCTTTTTCCTGTAACGTAGGGTTCGTCCAGGAGAGTGCCGTTCACATAAACGCTGCCCTCCTTGTCGATGTCGATAACATCGCCGGGCAGCCCTATCACACGTTTCAGAAGCAGTTTATTTTGCCAGGATATACAGCATAGCTGGCTCTGGCTGTAGCTGGAAGACTTCATCAGCAGTATGATATCCCCGTCACTGAGGGCAGGCTCCATACTGCTTCCGGAGACTTGTATCACCGGCATGAAGAAGGTAGAAAGCAGCACCGCAGCCGCAGCAGCGATAACGATAGCCGCTATTACACTTCGGAATATCTGCTTCATGCGCTCCATATTCTTTATCCTGCCACGAATCTGGCGAACCTGCTGGATATCCGGGACATTCTGAAGGTTCTCCTCATTCTCCTCGACCAGGGAGCAAACAATGTCAACCAGTTCATTTTTATTAAGATGACGCAGGTCTTTTTTATCCATACGAATTCCTCCGTAAAATAGCGCAATTTCTGACTGGTCTATACACGCCATAGCATGATTTTGATATTTCAAAAATGATATTTTACATATCACAATAATATTGTACTGCAATAAATAATATATAACAACTCACAAAACGAAGATTTGGTGGACTAAACGAAGCGTTAGAGCTGTTAATAACTGTAAGTTATGCCGAATAAATTAATTTCTCACTTAAAAGATGATACCCCAAACCGCCGCAGTTGTCAAGAATATAAACCTATATATACTTTTCATATATTATTATTTTACCATTTTTAGCATCAAACTGTTATTAATATCCGAGTAAGCAAATAGGCTTTTATCCATTTTCTCTAAAAGCGTTACCACGTTTTTTGGCATAAAAAACCGGAATCAGCCATTTCACTGATTCCGGTATAATGCGTATATTTATTTCTCAGCCGTTACTGCTTCCGGCTCTGGTTTAGTTTTTGCAAATAGCATTTTCAAGAGCAGCGGGGTGACAATGCTCGATACAATAATGAGCAGGATAACCGCTGTAAAGTAGGAGGAATCTATGATCCCAAGCCCCAGACCCTTGTTTGTGATAATAAGGGCAACCTCGCCTCGTGTCATCATGCCTACGCCGATCTTCAGGCTGTCAAGCCAGGAGTAGTGGCAGGCTTTTGATACCAGTCCGCAGCCGATGACCTTGCTTATCATAGCTACTACCACAAAGCCCACTGAGAACAGTATCATGCTGGAATCAACGTTCGAGAAATCGGTTTTCAGACCGATTCCTACGAAGAACATTGGTGCGAAGAACATATAGCCGTTGATGCTAACTTTACGGTCGATGTACTCAGCGTCCTGAGTGTTGCAGAGGATAATTCCGGCAATGTACGCACCGGTAATATCAGCGATGCCGAAATACTTTTCCGCAATGTACGCCATAGCAAGACACAGTCCCACAGCAATTATCGGTATGCGGCGTGTGTGAGTGTGGCGCTCGTCGTAAAAACGGAATATCTTGTAAAAAATGAATCCCACCACAACTGAGAGTATCAGGAACAAGAAAACTTTTCCGGTAACAAGGAGCGTATTGCTTCCGGGGTCCTTGAAGCCCAGCACAAAGGTGAGGACGATGATGCCGATGATATCATCTATGATTGCGGCACTGAGTATTGTCTGACCCACACGGCTGGAGAGGAAGCCCATTTCCTTGAGGACTTCAACGGTAATGCCGACGGAGGTAGCCGTCATGATAGAGCCGATAAACACCGCCCGGAAGAACTCGTCAGAGCCGAACTCCGAGAAGCCGTAAATGCCCATATACAGCAGACTTCCGCCAATCAGCGGAACAATTACACCCACGCAGGCAATCAGGAACGCCGCCACGCCGGATTTTTTAAGTTCCTGCAAATTAGTCTCCAGACCGGCGGAGAACATGATGAGGATAACTCCTATCTCAGCCATTTTGCTGATGAAGTCGGTGGGCTGGACGATGTTAAGCAGGCACGGTCCGATAATAAGACCGGCAATGATCTCGCCCACGACCATAGGGGCTTTGAGTTTTCTTGCGAGAAGTCCGACAGCCTTGGCGCTAATAATGATTATCGCCAGATCTCTCAGTATCTCATAGGTTTCCATTAAAATCTGTCCTTTCAAGCGGAATTAAAGGGAGCGATCACTCCCCTTTTTATTATAGCACGCTGAAATGGCAATTGCAACACTTTCCCGGAATATAGGGAAATAGCACGGTGCTGGTCGAAAAATCCCACATTTTTTTAGGAACTTTTAGGGGTATATGTTTTTTCAGGGTAACCTTGGTGACTACTTCACGCTTTTTGCTCCCATAATAATGGTATACTGTTTTGGGAGGTTATTTTATGGCTTACAACAAAGTTGTCATATCCGGCATCAATACCGCTGAACTCACTGTCCTCAAAGAGGAGGAGAAGATAGCGCTCCTTAAAGAGATACGCCAGACCGGAAGCAAGTCCGCCCGTGACAAGCTGATAAAGGGCAACCTGCGGCTCGTCCTGAGCGTTATCCAGCGCTTCACCGGCAGAGGCGAGGACATCGACGACCTTTTCCAGATAGGCGTGGTAGGACTTATCAAGGCTATCAACAACTTCGACCTTTCCAAGGAAGTCCGCTTCTCAACCTACTGCGTCCCCATGATTACCGGTGAACTGCGAAGGCATCTGCGTGACTACAGTCACGTCCGGGTCAGCCGCTCACTCCGTGACCTGGCGTACAAGGCAATACAGTCCCGTGAAAAACTCTGCACCCTCAACCAGCATGAACCTACCGTCCAGCAGATTGCCGACGATATCGGCGCTAAACGGGAGGACGTTGTCATCGCTCTGGAGAGCATAAGCGATCCTGTCTCTCTTTACGAACCGGTCTACTCCGATTCCGGGGACACTATTTATATTCTCGACCAGATCAGCGATAAGAACGACGTGGAAAGCCACCTGGACGAGATCTATATCCGTGACGCTATCAAAGCCCTCAGCAAGCGTGAACAGGAAATACTCTACCAGCGTTTTCTGCAAGGCAGGACACAGACAGAAGTTGCCGCTGAGATCGGCATTTCTCAGGCGCAAGTCTCCAGACTTGAAAAGTGTGCTATAAGCCGTATCAAGAAAAGCATACAGTCGTAATTACCTGAATTTTGTAAATTTTCCGTGAACTTCTGGTGAATATGCACAACAATAAATGGCAAACTTTTACACTTAAATAGCAAATTAACTGTAGACATTTTTCCGGATTTATGGTATAATGTAAAAAGAATTAATAGTCGTTATATCAAAACGGAGGAAATTAAAGTGATGAAAAAGAGAATTTTATGCCTGCTGACTGCTGCCGGAATGTTCCTGACCGGCTGTGGTTCTTCAAGCGGCGGAAATGAGAAAGATTCAGGGAAAAAATCCGGTTCTTCTAAAGGGGCAGAAGCACCGATGATACAGGGTTACGAAAGAGTATGGTATGACGAATTCGATGGCGATACGCTCAACGAGAATATCTGGAGCTACAAACCGTCGGAGGAAGAACCAACTAACGGCGAACTCCAGTCCTACACTGCCAACGAATCCAATGTCTACCTCCAGGACGGCAACCTCGTCCTTAGAGCAAGAAAGGGCGCTAACGGCTACACCTCCGGCAGAATAATCGCTGACCAGAAGGGCAAGGATTTCACCTTCGGAAAAGTGGTCGTAAGAGCGAAAATCCCTGAGGGAAAGGGTCTGCATACCGCTGTAAGAATGTTCCCCACCGATGACTCAGTTTACGGCGAGTGGCCTAAGAGCGGCGAGCTGGACGTTATGGAGGCTCTTGGTAGCAAGGTTCACTCCTGCTACGGTACGGCTGTTTTCGGCGAACCCCAGACTTCAAAACAGGGCACTTGTGAACTTGCCAGAAGCAGCTTCAGTTCTGAGTTTCACGAATTCACTATGGAGTGGGAGCCGGGTGTTATTTCCTGGTACGTCGACGGCAATCTTTACCATAAGACCGACGACTGGTTCACTCATACCCCCGGCAAGGAAGATCCTGCTTTTCCAGCGCCTTTCAACCAGAATTTCCAGGTTCAGCTGGAACTGGCTGTAGGCGGTACATGGGCTGGCGAACCTAATGATTCCACCAACTTCGATAATGCTGAGTTCGTGATCGACTATGTACGTGTATACCAGCAGCATGAGTACGATACCAACGTTGAGCGTAATGTGGGAGTTTTCCGCAACGCCGACTCTACTGGCAATTTTATCGTTAACGGCGATTTCCGTGACGATGAAAAGCTTGACGATGAGTGGTACTGGGCTTTCCAGACATTCACCACCGGCAAGGGCGCTGCTTCCATAGCTGATAATACCCTTACTATCACCACCGAAGACCCTGGTTCGCTGGATTACTCAATACAGCTTGTTCAGGCTGGACTGCCTGCACGACAGGGAAAGAAATATCGTTTCAGCTTCGACGCATGGTCGGACGAGACAAGGACTATGATCGTTGATGTTTCCGCACCAGACCACGATTTTGGAAGATATATGCAGGACACTAAGGTTGATCTGACCCAGACCAAACAGCACTACTCCTTCGAGTTCTCTGAGGATAAACGTGACGACACGAACGCACGAATCGAGTTCAACATGGGCAAATCAGATTCCGCTGCAAACATCTATATCCAGAACGTAAGATACGAACTTGTAAACTGATATGTATGCTCCCGGAAAGGCGTAAATTTCGTCCTTTCCGGGAGTTTCTGTATCTGAAAAAAGGTGTGTCGCAAAGCACACCTTTTTTACTCTTTATTCCTTACTTACCTTTACTGTTCCACGTTCCAGCAGAGCGTCTATCTCGTCACGGGTGGCAAGTCCAGAAGAAAATGCTGTCGCTCCTCCGCAGGCTGTGCCAAGACGAAGTGCGTACTCAAAATCGCCCTTTTCAAGACCCGCAACAAATCCTGCAAGCATGGAATCACCTGCGCCAACTGAGTTGCACACTTTTCCCTCGTAAACTCCGCAGCGCAACACCTCCCCCTCCTCTGTCAGGAGAACTGCCCCATCGCCTGCCATGGAAACAAGCACGTTCTTTGCGCCCATTCTTTGCAGTTTTCTGGCGTATTCCGCTACTTCCTCAACGCCGCTCAGCTTCACTCCGAACAGCTCGCCAAGTTCCTGGTCGTTGGGCTTGATAAGGTATGGCGAGTAAGTCAGCACGTTCAGGAGAAGCTTTTTCGATGCGTCCACAACAGTGCGGATACCCCTGCCCCCGATCCGGCGGAGAATTTCCTCATATATGTTCTCCGGCAGACTTTTTGGTATACTTCCGGCGAGGATAAGTGTGTCGCCGGCTTCAAGCCCGTCCAGCTTTGTTAAGAGGGTGTCAAGGGATTCCTGGTCAATGTCCGGACCCTGACCGTTTATCTCAGTCTCCGCTGCGGTCTTCAGTTTTACGTTGATACGGGAATTGCCGCTTTTCAGGCGCACAAAGTCCGCATTTACGCCCATTGCTGCCACGCCCTTTTCGATAGCCTCCCCTGTGAATCCGGCTGTGAAGCCCAGTGCCTTCGACGGAACGCCAAGCTCGGAAAGTACCTTAGATACGTTGATACCCTTTCCGCCAAAAAATATCTCCTCGCTGTCGGTGCGGTTCACTCCGCCCTCGGTGAGAGACTCCATGCGAACAACGTAGTCGATGGCAGGGTTGAATGTAACGGTATATATCATAATGCTCCTCCTTTGATAAGTTCCATAACTCCCGACAGATCGCCGAATATGTAGTCTGCTTTCGCCTGCATCTCGCAGTCTGGGGCTACCATATCCGGCACCATTACCGGCACAAATCCACCCGTATAGGCGGCACGGATGCCGTTGAAGGAATCCTCGATGACGAGTGAGTTTTCCGGGGAAGCTCCAAGAAGTTTTGCAGCTTCCAGGAAAATATCCGGGAAAGGCTTGCTGCGGCTTATCATGTCTCCGCCGATAATTGCTGAAAAATAGCCATCAAGTCCCGCATCGGCTATCTGCTGGAGAACAACCGCCGACCGGGTAGAGGACGCAACCGCTGCTGGGATACCAGCGGAGCGGATAAGTTCCAGAGTTTCCCGGATATATGGCATCAATGGCAGTTTTCCGCCGTCGTATTTTGCGTGGAAATTGTGCGACTGCTCAGCTTTATACTTGTCATAGGGGAAGTCAGCGCCGTAGAAGTCCAGGAAAATTTCCCGTGTTTTCACGGAATTTACGCCGATACACTTGTAGTATGGCGTTTCGATATCCGGGATAGAGTACTTCCGGGCAATATCCTGCCAGCCAGCAAGGACAGGACGTTCAGAGTCGAAGATAACGCCGTCCATATCGAAAATTACGGCTGATATTTTCCGGCTTGAAGCTTTTTCACGGCAGTATCTCCGGAGTTTTTCCCTCAGGAATTCATACCGCTGACGCTTCTCCTCACGCTGAAAGTGGACTTCTCTGAGCTGCTCCGGGTCGGAATCCTGATAGACGAGTATCTCATTTCCGAACTGCTCGCTGGTGAGGTCGTAGGTACAGCCGGAGGAAACGTTGTAGCAGTGGAAGTTTCCGCCGGGACGAGGTATTCCGAAAACCTTGCCGCCGAAGATATCCTGCGCCAGAAAAGCTGTTACAGCACACTGACCGAGTGTGGGGTTATCCGGCGAAAAACCGTCCCTGAGCCGGGGCGTACAGGAGTAACTGCACCATATATCAAGCAGAGCAGCATAAAGGTCACGGGGAGTATCTATCCCCGGAAAATCGCCTGATACCGCAGGCGCAAAGGCGTTCTCAGCGCCGTAGAATCCATATTTCATAGTATTATCATTCCTCGTTTGTATTCTGTTCAGTCACATTCCGGTTGAAAAAATGGCGGATCGTCAAAGCGACCCGCCACCTCTGCTCTTTAGGCAACACCGCACAAAGACCGCCTGACGGCTTTGTGGCACATCTGCTTGCATATTTTCCAGCATCTTGCACACAAATTTCTTGACATACGTCAGTATGCCTGCGAAATTTATGCACAATCTGCCGTAAAATCTGACTGCGCATCTGCACCACAATCTCTGTGCGGTGTTGCCTTTACTTCATTCCGCCCTTTACATAGAAATTATCCTGAATGATAAGAGCGCAGCCGCCAAGGAAATTGTTCTTGCCGTCCAGCTTGCTCAGAACCACTCTGTCTGCGATCTCCTCGCTTACAAGGCGGATCATCTCACGCTTGACATAATCGAACTGCTTCTCTGTCAGCTTGTAGTTATGCAGGACTATTTTCTTTGCAAAATGGCTGATCGCCAGATTGTTGATAAGTACTGTGTACTTGGCGATAATATCGTCCACCAGATTCTTTACAGGCTCCTCGCCTCTCATCAGCGACATAAAAACGTTGTCTACACTAATCTTATTCTTGTCGCCCTCAGTAAGCTCAAAAAGCACAGGTGTCTTGTCCTTGGAGTAGATCTCCTGGAACGCTGACAGCATTGCGTTTCTTGAAAGTTCAGCCTTTACAGAACCGTTGGGATAGCCCTCGTAAGCCCTTCCGTTGGGACTTACAATGTACTTTTCGATCATTGATGTATACGAAACATAGTCCTTGGAAAGTTCGTTCTTGTTGACTATGGCAAGGTTCACCTGATTGCCATTATGCAGGAATGCGGTATTAGTCTGGAAACCGTTCTGCATTCTGAAATCATTGCTGGCAAGTGCCATAAGACCGATAGCATTTCCGCAGTGAATGTCGATATCAAGACCGCTCTTTAACTTATCTATGAAGTTGCTGAAATCAAGTACACCGTCCTTGTAGAAGATCTTCAGCTTACCCCACATTGATGGTACTACGCCTACGCCAAGACCAAGAACGCTGTCCTTAGACAGTGCGCTGTTCTCGATCATGATATTAGCAGTCTTAACGATGAAGTTGATGATATCCTTGCTTGTAGTCCTCTCGTCGATGACCATGCTCGACTTATCCAGTATCTCAGAATTAAGATTAGTCAGACCGAGAGTAACTTCCTTTTCGTCAACGGTAGCGCCCAGAGCAAAGCGGCTGTTGACATTGATGTCGATAAGGATCTTTCTTCTGCCTTTCTGAAGCTTCTCAGTATTGATTGGCGCCTCACCGATCTCAACCAGAACGCCCTCCTCGATCATCTCGTTGGTAATGATTGTAACTGCTGCTCTTGTTATCTCCAGTGCGCTTGCCACGTCAACTCTGGAGATAGGACCTGATTCTCTGATAACACGCAGAATTTGCATTCTGTTGCGCCTTTTCAGATCAAGTTTGCTTATTCCTCTTTTTTCCATTAGTCAAAACTCCGTTCTTGTTAAAGTAGTAGTGTAGACTGCTCGATAATAGTCAACCGATTATCTGTGTTTGCATATTTATTATAACACAAATATATGAATAAATAAACATTTCTCAGCAACATTTCTAAAAATCAGCGGTTTTAACAAAGTCAGGCAAGTTTTTTTGTTAAATATTCCGTGTACTTTGTGATAATTGGTAAAGTAATTACAGATAGTATAGTTCCGGCAGCAAAAATCTGTGAAGCGTAGACGGAATCCCTGCCGTATCTCATGCTCAGAAGGGTACACATAGCGGCAGGAGGAGCGCTTGCAGCGATAACGACCGTGAGCAGCACCTTTTCGTCAATACCCAGAGGAACAAGCACCAGCGAAATAACAGCCGGTATAATCAGAAGTCTCACCAGGCAAACCCTGAAGATGCCGGGGCGGTGGATAACCTCAGAAATACGGGTCTGGGAGATAGTCACGCCGGAGACTACCATAGCCAGAGGTGTATTGAGTTCCTTAATAAGTGTAAGCGCCTGAGAGGGAGTGTCCGGCAGGCGGAAACCTGCAAAAAAGGTGATGATGCCAAGAAATATGGAGATAATAGTAGGCGAAGTGAACACCTTCATTACCTGCTTCATACTCCGCTGACCGGACAGGAGAATAACTCCGTGACTCCAGACCAGCAGGTTGAAAACGGTGATGAAGCCTGTAAGGTACAGCACGCCCTCGCCGCCGAACATAGCGTCTACAAGCGGGATACCCATAAAACCGCAGTTGGAGTAGATCGCAGCAAAACGCTCGATCTCGGTTTCCCTGCCGTCCTTTTTGCGGATAAGCAGGTACGCACCGGCGATAAGGATAACGAACGTGCCGAAAGATACAAGAAAGCTGATTAGAAGATTGTGGACGAGGCGGCTGTCAAGATCTGTCTGGTAGGACATGAAGATCATGACAGGGTTGACAACCTGGAGGACAAAACGTGAAAGGTCGCTGTTGCCTTCCTTGGAGATGATGCCGGTCTTGGCGCAAACCACGCCCACAAGCATCAGGATAAGCATAATTATAGTTTTGTGCAGAATTATTCCTGCCATAAAAGGGACACTCTCCTTGTTTGTAGTTTTTTGCAGCACATATTTAAAGATGCAGATAAACCGTACTGTTTCCGGAAACCTGCATCTTTTATGTCATCATTCGCTTTTCCGGCAGCTATAAATATAGCCGCCCATAATCAGCCAACCTGGTACATCCGCAAGAAGAAGCATCAGGAAAAGCTGAAAACCGGTAAGAGGCGCTGAACTTATCCCGGGATCCATAATGTTGTAAAGCGGCAGAAACCAGCCGTTCACAAGCTTATGTATACGATAATAATTACCGCCGCTGAAGTGGTTTATCAGAAGTACTATCCAGCTAATCTCCGATATAATGCACCCTGCCCGCTTGTAAAGCGCTGCATTCCTGAAAGCTGCACCGGCGCTGTCAGGTTTGTCCTCTTTTTCCAGCTTTATTCCCATGCTCAGCATAAGGCTCGCCAGCACTCCCGTTGTCAGGAGCGTACACAGAATACGCATTTGAGTGCTTCCGGAAGAAGCAAGCGTAAGGCATATAAAAAGCGAGAATATGTCACAAGCGGCGTAGTACAGCAAGATCCGCAGAATTTTTTTCACCATGTTAAATTCCTCCTGAATAATATCGCCATGCCGGGGAATGAATAATAGCGGAGGTGAAGCAAATGGATAATGACATGAAAATATACACTCCACGCTCGACGGTCTACGCCGCCCCCGATAATACTCCAGCGGTAAAGATATATCAATCGCCGCAATGTCCGCAGCCGCAGGAATGTCCGTCATGCTCCGGAATTTCCTCGCCCTCAGCAGCGGCACAGTCAGCGCATTTGCCGTAAAAGACGGTCTGGCTTGGATCAATGATGAAGCCGTGGCTCTGGGCAATGTGTTGATTTATGCTCATGAGGTGGTCGCAGTCAAGGTGGATAAGTTTGCCGCAGGAGAGACATTTCAGGTGGAAATGCTCATGACACGCCTGACCGCCATCGATATACTGGTAGCAAGCGCCGGTTTTGCTGTCGAAGGAGTACTTTCGCACCACTCCGGCATCAACCAGTTTATCGAGCTGGCGGTAGATAGTAGCCGTACCAAGCGGAGAGCCCTCCTCTGCAAGATAAGCGCTGATTTCCTGGACGTTGTTATGTTTATGTTTATTCTTGATAAGAAAGTCCAGCAGTTTTTCTTTCTGCCGGGTATTATAACCGGAATCTCTTTTCATTTCTGCCTCCACAAACCAATAAGTCACCTTGTATTATATCATGTTTACAGAAGGCTTGTCAAGTTTTTGGAACTGCCGGAAATAAGTATCCTAAATCCACTTTAAATAGTAATAATATCCGCTGCTTACAAATTTATAACAATTTTCACTTGCAATTGTGGCATTGTCATGGTATAATGTACATATAATAAGTATATTGTACTTTCAGAATGAAATATACCTTCGCTATCAATAGAAAGGGGTTCTCATAATGAGAATACAGTTTTCAATCATTTTCCTGATATTTGCCGCAGCACTGGCTGGCTGTTCACTGGCTGCCCTGCGTTCAAGCAAGTCTATCGGGAAATTCGTTGCAGGGCTTGACTTTGCCCTCATCCCCCCTATTATCGGCAACTTCCTTATCGTCAGTTCCTCCAACCGCCTTGTGGCTACTATCGGCTGTTATATCTACTTCATCGGCATGGATCTGGTCATGTTCGCACTTATTCTATTTACCGCAGAGTACTGCAAGGGTACAGGCAACGGTCAGAAGATACCTGTATTTGTGTACTGGCTTCTGGGGCTTGATACTCTGCAAATTCTCCTCAATCCCCTCACCGGCTTGACCTTTACCACCGAAACTATCAAAGTTGACCACGCCGACTATTTCCGGCTCGTTCCCCTTGCTGGTCAGGCGTTCCACAGGTTCGTGGACTATGGGCTTTTCATCTCCATAATTCTCCTTTTCCTGCTAACCGTTCTCAAGACCCCGAAGATCTACCAGGAAAAGTATTCCATTGTCCTTATAACCATGCTCTTAGCCGGAATCTGGCAGACCTTCTACATATTCTCCCGAAAACCCATCGACCGCTCAATGCTCGGCTTTGGCTTCTTTGGTCTGCTGATATTCTACTTTTCGCTGATATACCGTCCTCTGCGTCTGCTGGACAGGCTTCTTTCAAATATCGTTTCTGAGATGCAGGACGCTCTTTTTGTCTTTGACCCTACCCAGAAATGCATCTGGGCTAATGACCAGGGCTACAGCCTTACTCAGCTTCGCCCAGGTGATGTTGACAACGTTTCTCAGAAGCTTATGGAGCTTTTTGGAAACGCCGGCGACCCAAGCCAGGTTTCCGCAGAACGTATCCTGCATACTGGCAAGGAACTGCGCTACTACGTCCTCGATGAACATAAAGTAACCGATGAGAATAAGAAACTCGCCGGCACTTACCTGCGTATCCGTGACATAACAGAAGCGAAAATGCGAATGAAGCGTGAAATGTACGATGCCACACACGACAGCCTTACCGGGCTTTACACCCGTGAACACCTGTACAAGCGCATCGGTGAAACTCTCACCAATAACCCCGAACAGGATTACTATGTCGTTTTCGTCGATGTTAAGGACTTCAAGGTGGTCAACGACATTTTCGGAGTGGAATTCGGAGACCATGCCCTCCGCTGTATTGCCGGCTGGATACGCAAGGATATGTCCGACCGCTGCTGCTACGGCAGGCTTAGCGGCGATACTTTCGGCGTACTTGTTCCAAGGGAAGAATTTGATCCGGAACATATCAGCCAGACAGTTTCCGGGCTGGTTGTCCGGTATAAGAAAGCGGAGTATAAACTGCTGATACACCTGGGCGTGTACGCAATTGACAGAGAAGACAGCGATATTTCGGTAATGTTCGACCGGGCGCATCTCGCCCTCGCCACCATAAAAGAGGAGTATAACAAACATATCGCCTACTACGACAATAATATCCGTCAGAAAATTCTCTGGGGACAGAATATTTCCGCACAGCTCCATGATGCCATATCAGAAAGACAGATTCGCCCATATTTGCAGCCTATCGCAGATAACTCCGGCAACATCGTCGGCGCTGAGGCGCTGGCAAGATGGGTACACCCGGAGTACGGCTTCCTTTCGCCTGTATCCTTCATTCCCGTGTTCGAGAATAACGGCATGATATTGGAAATAGACAGGTATATGTGGCGCTGCACCTGCGAGATACTCCGCAAGTGGAAGAACTTAGGCTGCGATAAATTCATCTCCGTGAACATCTCCCCCAAGGACTTCTACTTCACTGACGTGGCTGCGGAAATAAAGGGGCTTGTAAGCGAATACGGCATAGAACCAGCTAAACTGCGTATCGAGATAACCGAGACAGTTATGATGAACGATGCTGAGAGCCGTATGCAGATGCTCGACGACTTCCGTGCAAGCGGCTTTATCGTGGAAATGGACGACTTCGGAAGCGGCTATTCTTCGCTGAATATGCTGAAGGATATGCCTGTGGATGTTCTGAAGATAGATATGAAATTCCTGGGACGCACCAAGGAGAAAAAGAAAGCAAACACTATCGTTAAGAACATCATCAATCTCTCCAAGGAACTTGGCATCTCAGCGCTGACCGAAGGCGTGGAAACGCATATCCAGTTCCAGGCGCTTTCAGGAATGGGCTGCAACCTTTTCCAGGGCTACTTCTTCGCAAAGCCCATGCCGGTGGAGGAATTCGAGAGATTCGCCGGTATCCTAAATAGGTGAATACGTTTATTCAGGGGGACACTCTCTTTTGCAGAGTGTCCCCTATTATATGCCCATTTGTAATAAAATGTTCACGAAATAGACTTGAAATTTAGTAAAAAATCTGATATAATGAGGTTGGTGGAATGGGTTTCTCCCTGTTATCCTGGCATTAGGCGGTCAGGTCACTTTCCCGAAAGAGGTGGAACACATGAATATTGACGATCGTGCTATACAATTTTATAAACTCTATGAACAGCTTGCTTCTGCCACTGCTAATATCAACAAAGCCCCAGACGTTAAACTTATTGAATCGCTCCTTAACCAGATAGCCGCACTTTTCCGGCTCTCTAAGGGCGTTACACGGTTCTACCGCAACCCCGCCGAGGAAAAGTCCGGCGGCGGCGAAACTATGATAAGCTATGATACCGGCGTGGAAGGAGTTCCTGTACATAGCGTCCGCTTCGTCACAAGGCTTATGTCGATTTCAACCATGACGGTTTATATGTCCCCGGAGGAAACACCGCTCTCTGAGGAGGAACTGCGCTATGTTGACCTTACTATGCGTACTGCCCTTGCTTATGTCAGCCGCAACCGCTTGCAGGACATCGCTGAGTCGCTTGCTTTCTTCGATGACTCAGGCTACAGGAATACTCGCTCTTTTTATTACTACATAGAGTGGAAAAACCACCCCGGCGGTTTTGATAACAAAGTCGCCCTTAACTATAATCTGCGCCACTTCTCTCTGGTAAACGAGGAAATAGGCAGAGAGAACGGCGATCGTGTCATGAAGAACCACTATAACCAGGTGGAGAAACTGATAGGTAATAACGGTATCGTTGCCCGTCTTGGCGGCGATAACTTCGTATGTATCTGCGACAGCTGTGACTTTCCGGAACTTCTCTCATTTCTCTCCGAGGGACTGGTCAGTTACGATGACAGCGGAGATATCCTGAAGATACGGACAAGCATCGGCGTTTTCGTTATCCCCGACAACTTCACCACAACTACCCCCATTGACATAATGGGCAGAATAATAGCCGCAGAACGTATTGCACAGTCCGGCAAGCACGGTCACCTTATCTACTACGACGGAAACCTCAGCGCCCAGAAGGATAAGTCCATGCGTATTCAGCAGCGCTTCCAGGAAGCTATCACGAATGAGGAATTCCACGTCTACTACCAGCCCAAAGTCAATACCGCTAACGGCGAGATAAGCGGTGCAGAGGCTTTGTGCCGGTGGATACGTGATGGCGAGGTCATATCTCCAGCGGATTTCATTCCCGTCCTTGAGGAGACTAACGACATCTGCAAGCTGGATTTCTATATGCTGGATAAGGTCTGCCGCAATATCCGCCAGTGGCTCGACCAAGGGCGGAGAGTGGTAAGAGTATCAGTTAATCTTTCCCGTAAGCACATAATGGATTCCCGGCTTCTGGATAATATAATCGGTATAATCGACCGGAATAACGTTCCCCATGAATATATCGAGATAGAGCTTACGGAGACTAATACAGATATTGGGTTCCGTGACCTGAAACTGGTAGTAAGCGGATTGCAGTCGGCGCACATCTATACTTCTGTTGATGACTTTGGTATGGGTTATTCCTCGCTGAACCTGCTCCGTGTCATTCCCTGGAACGTTCTGAAAGTTGACCGCAGCTTTTTACCCCTTGACGATGAAGATGCGGACAGTATCAGGAGCATCATGTTCAAGCACGTTGTATCTATGGCAAAGGAACTCGGACTGGAGTGTATCGTGGAAGGTGTTGAGACACCTGCTCAGCTTGACACGCACCGTGAGAATAACTGCGACTTAGCCCAGGGCTATCTTTTCGACAAGCCTCTCCCTGTAGACGAATTCGTTACCCGCCTTGACAAGCGCCTCTACGAGCTGTAGTCAGCTCGATCACTCTCACGCTAACGCTTGTGAGCTGCGTCAGCTCGATCACTCCCACGTTGACGCTTGCGAGCTGTAGTCAGCTCGATCACAGACACGTTGACGCTTGCCTGCGGCTCGCTTACGATGTAGAAGAACGATTTTTGCCGTCGCTCAACCATGTTTTCCTTTGTACTAAGTTCTAATATCATATTTTTAAATGGCAGTCTTTTTAAGGCTGCCATTTTTTTGCTTTCCACAATAGCATACTGTACCATTGCAAATACGGTTGAGCGACGGCAAAAGTATTGTTTCTACAATAGTAAGCGAGCGCAAGCAAGCGTCAACGTGATATGCGGTCAAGCTGGCTCCAGCTTGCGGCTGCGGCTCGCTTACTGTGTAGAAACGGTGATTTTGCCGTCGCTCAACTTGGTTTGTACTGATACAGAGTTATAATTGCATATTTTTAAATGGCAGTCTTTTTAAGACTGCCATTTTTTTCTTTCCTGTGGAAAAATTTGTGTGTATTTTTAAGACTATTTTAAGATTATGGGTTTATACTCTTAGACATAGGGAACAAGTAAAGAATAAAAAGAGTAAAAAGTACGGTAAGAATCATTTTATATCATTATTATTTATAAGGAGTATGATAACCATGAAAAAGGTAAACACCAAAAAGATCCTGGCAGGACTTTCCTCCGCTTGCATGATCGCTTCCGCTGTTACCGCAGTAGGCGCTCCCCTCTCAAACGCCTCCGCTGCCGGTAAAGTTACCCTCTACGGCGATGCTGATATGAGCGGTTCTATCTCAGTTTCCGACGTTGTAACAGTCCTCCAGTTCTCTGCAAACAACAGCAAGTATCCTCTCGATGATGACGCTCTGGCTAACTCAGATGTTAACCTGGACGGCGTTGTTGATGTTAAGGACGCTGCTCTTATCCAGCAGGCTGACGCAGGTCTTATCACCCTTCCTGTGGGCGAAGTTCCCGTAACTACTGAGCCTTCCACAACCGAGACTACTACCGGCGAGGAAAACCCCATTGCTGAGATCACTTACATTCATCTCAATGGCGCTTCTGCTACTATCGACGGCAATTACGCAGAAGTTAACGGCTCTGTTATCACTATCACCCACTCCGGTACTTTCTATGTTGACGGTACTCTCGACGACGGTCAGATCAATGTAAACGTTGCTGATGAAGTAGCTGACCCTGAGACTGTTAAGATCTACCTCAACGGCGCAAGCATCACTGGCAAGAGCGCTCCTGCTATCCTTGTTACTAATGCAGAGAACACTTCCCTTAATCTGGTTGACGGAACTACCAACACTATCTCCGACGGCGATACAGCTTATGCAGGCGACTATCTGGGCGCTGCTGTTATCGAAGCCAAGGACGACCTCACTATCAAGGGCGGTACGAACGGAACAGGTATCCTTAACCTGACCGCCAACACTCAGGACGGTATCTTCTGCAATAATGACCTGAAGATCACCGGAGGCGTTGTGAACGTTAATACCCTCAACGCTACTGACGAAACTGACGCTATCAAGGGCAAGACCTCTGTTACCGTTAAGGGCGGTGAGGTCAATGTTGATGCTGAAGGCGACGGCATCAAGTCCTCTCAGGGCGCAGTTGCTATCGAGGACGGAACTATTGAGATCAAGGCTGGCAATGATGCAATCCAGTCCGCAACAACTATCGACATCAGCGGCGGCAGCGTTTTAGCCGGCGGTGACAGAGGTCTTACCTCTACAACAGGCGTTAACATCACCGGCGGTACAGTTATCGCTACTGCTACTGATAATCAGGCAGACGCAACTCTCCTCTCCTCAAGCCAGTCCACAATCCTCCTCAACTGCATCGACGATGCTACTTCCACTGACGGCACTTGGAAAAAGGCTAACGCTATCACTGTAGGCAATGTGACAGCTTCCAAGTGGGCTAAGAAGTATAAGTATGTCCTCATTTCCGATGCTTCTCTGACCCGTGGTCAGAGCTATACCCTTACAAATGCTTCCACAGGCGCAACAGTAACATATAATAACGATGCTGCTGATTCCTTCACCCTTACAAACAGCATCACCACTTTCGAGAACGTAAATCCTGCCGGTAAGACTGAGGGCGGCGAGGTGGTTACACCCGTTACTACAGACGGCATGACCCTCACTCTCTCCGGAAACAGCATTTCCAGCGACGCTCCTGCTGATTCTGTATCAGTTGCTTCAAATGTTGCTACTATCACTAAGCCCGGTGTATACACAGTTACCGGCAGCGGCAGCGGTTCACAGATCATCGTTGACGTGGACAAGACTGCTTACCCGGACGGCGTTGTTGAACTCGACCTGAACGGCGTTACTATGACTAACGACAGCGTTGCTCCTATTTACGTTGCTTCTATCGGCGACGAAGTGCAGATCGTTGCCAAGAATGGCACTGTAAACACTATCTCCGACGGCACAAATCACACAGATTCATACACAGATTCCGACGGAACTACCAACCAGATCAATGCTGCTATCTTCTCAAGAGATGACCTGAAGATCAAGGGCAAGGGTACTCTCATCGTTAACGGCAACTATCAGGACGGTATCGTTTCCAAGAATGACCTGAAGCTTTACAACGGCACTATCCAGGTAAACGCTGTTGACGACGGCATCAGAGGCAAGGACAGCGTTACTATCGGTGATACTACAAAGTCCGACGGAACTGCTGCTGATAACAGCGGTCTGAACATCACTGTAAAGTCAACTGCCGGTGACGGTATCAAGTCATCATCTACCGACGCTTCCACTTCCGAAAAGGAGTATGGCGTGGTAACTATCAACGGCGGTACTATCAATATCAATTCCTTCGGTGACGGTATCCAGGCTGAGCAGAACTTCGTAATGAACGACGGTGACCTGACTATCTACACCTACCAGGGCAGCAGCTACACAGCTTCCGGTACTACAACTGCACCCGGCGGTCAGGGAGGTCCTGGCGGAATGGGCATGGACGGCAACTCCAACAAGATGCCCACTGACCTTAGTGCAAAGGGTATCAAGTCTGTAGGTCTTTATGACGCAGCAGGCACAACATGGCAGAGCGCTGGTAATATCACAATAAATGGCGGCAGCGTAAATATCGACGCTTCTGACGACGCTATCCACTGCGGCGGCGACATGAACCTTGTAGGCGGCGCAATTCAGCTTGCATCTGCTGACGACGGCGCACACTCCGACCACACTCTCACAATAGGCACAAAGAACAGCGGCAAGTACGACGATGTAGTTGTAGCAGTTTCCAAGTCCTACGAGGGTATCGAGGGTCAGAAGATCTACCACAACAGCGGCAGCGTTATCGTTAACTCCACTGACGACGGCTACAATGCAGCAGGCGGCAGCGACGGTTCTGGCGCATCTTCCGGAAATCCCTGGTCACAGGGTGGCTTCGGCGGCAGCGCATCAGGCGACTACATCATTGAGTTCAACGGCGGTTTTGCACTGGTAAACGTAGCTGACGGCGACCACGACGGTTACGATTCAAACGGCAACATCGTTATCAACGGCGGCTATATAGTTACAAACGGCAACGAGCCTTTCGACTGCGGCGACAGCGGCAACTCTATCTCCGTAAACGGCGGCACATGGGTTTCCAACTGCGGCAGCGGCGGAATGAGCATGGGTGGCAGCTCAATGAGTGCATCAGTAACAGCTTCCGCATCAGTATCCGCAAACACCAGACTTTCACTGGTAGGCAATGACGGCAAGGTGATCGTATCCTTCATCGTAGACAAGAGCGTATCACAGCTCAAGGCAGGCGGTTCAGGCGTATCCGGTTCATTCTACACCGGCGGTACACTTTCCGGCAGCACCTACTTCCAGGAACTTGACCAGACACAGCTTGCAGCATTCGGCGGCACACTTTCCGGCGGCACAGCAGCAGGCAGTTCAAATCCCTGGGGCTGATAAGTTTAATGCGTAATGCGTAATTACACGCTCCACACACTATGCGGCGGTAGTTTTCGCCGCAGAAGATAAATTCAAGCAATCCCTCATAACAAAATTCTCCTTATACTAAAAGAAAGCGCCCGGCACAAGTCGGGCGCTTTCTTCAAGCTGCGTCAGCTTGACCACATATCACGTTGACGCTCGCTTACGCTTGCTCACTATTTAAGAAACGGTGATTTTGCCGTCGCTCAACCGTGTTTTTACTGGTACAAAGTTCTTTGGGGAAACTGTAAAACGACACATTTACAGAATTTTCTGAATAGAACTTAGTACCAGTACAGATAAGGTTGAGCGACGGCAAAAGTCGTTATTCTACTAAGTAAGCAAGCTTGCGAGCGTCAACGTGAGATGCGGTAAATTTGCCATCGTTCAACCATATTTTTACTGGGACTTTGTTCACCGGAAGAATTGTAAAGCATAACATTTACGCAATTCTAAAATAGAACTTTGTACCAGTACAAACACGGTTGAGCGACGGCAAAAGTCGTTATTCTACTAAGTAAGCGAGCTTGCGAGCGACAACGTGATATGCGGTCAAGCTGGCTCCAGCTTGGCTTGGCTTGGCTTG
>JAGBJO010000020.1 GCA_017934425.1 Ruminococcus sp. | reverse complement strand
ATGTACGGATTTTCAGGCATAATTTTGTCGGTGGCAAGGCAAAAATCCGCAGACGGGCTGTCGCCCTTCAAGGATTTTTAACGCAGTCACCGGCAAAATTTGACGAAAAGACGTGCATGAATCCCTATGTGGACAGGTTCTAATAAAACCGCCGGTTCATTGCGAACCGGCGGTCTTTTTAGCAGCCTGTGCTGCGTATTTTTTTCAAAAAGGGGAAAGATCGTGAAATAAGGGAGGGATGATAAAGGAAAACAATAAAACTTTTTGATTACTTCACAAAAATTCCCCGGTGGAGATTGCTAATTCTGGAAAACGGCACGGACAAAGTTGTACAGATGTGCGTGAATTGAATTGTCGCCGTGGTAGCCGTTTTTAACGTAGTGCCATACATGAGGTACGTTGTTTTTGGTGAATGAATCGTGGTAGCCGCTGGGTACGGTATAGACGGTCTTGTCGTCGCCGCCTGCGGTGATGAAAACTAAGTCAGGGCAATATTCACCAGTCCACTTGAAGTCGCCTGATGCGCCCGGTGCAGGGCAGACCGCACCAACGTAGCTTACCTTATCAGCAAGCTTCATTCCGATATTGAGCGACTCACGTCCGCCCATTGAAAAGCCGGTAACGGCTGTATTTTCTCTGCCAGTGAGAACACTGTAAGTTTTCTCAATATGGGGCATCAGGTCACGGGTGAAGTCGTTGAGGAAATTGTCGTAAGCCTGGTTATTCGGCTCGTCCATATTGCTGCACGCAGCCTGAGTTGCGCTGGAATAAACGTCCGGGAACACAAGGATCATATCCTTAGCCTCGCCGGAAGCGATAGCATTTCCAACTATTTCACGGGTAGCCATAACGCCGTTGCCTTTTATTATCATTCTGACCGGGTTCTCCCAGTAGCCGTGGAGTACATAGAGTACAGGGTACTTCTTGCTCTCGCTGTAGCCGGCAGGGAGGAGGACGTTATACTTTTTCGTGCGGTTACAGGTGGTGGAATAGTATTCCCCGGACTTTACTTCGCCGTAGGAAACTCCTGCCATCTGCTGGTGTGATTCGTTTGGTTCATTTTCCACGATATTTGCAGCTATCTTGGCGGTAAAGTCAGCCATAGAAAGCTTTTGTGTAACGGGAGTATCATCTTCGCTGGGAGTGCTGTCAAAGGAATCGATAGCGCCCAGGACGTACTTTTCAAGAAGAAGTGCGTCGGAGATATTGAACGTACCGTCTGAGTTTACGTCACCTGCTGCTGAGATGTTATTATTTACGTTAGCTGCGGTGAGTGCTTCCTTGGCAGAAACCAGGTCAAATACGTTTATTTTTCCGTCGAAGTCCAGGTCGCCCTTGATTATATTAACAGCCTTCGGTCCGTCGATAACTGTACCGTCAGGAGCGGCTATAGCTTCGTCAACGTAGAAGCTGCATTCGTTTTTGATAGTCTCAACGTAGAACTGGAGGTCGGTAGCGCCTTCGGGGATAGTGTAGCTTGTGTTTGCAAGCTGAACCCACTCGCCCTTGACAGCGGTCTTGATGTCGATCTTGTCGTAGTATACCTCGCCGTCAGTACCCTTGTACTGGAGTGTGAGAGCGAACTGTTCAGTGGGGTTGCCCTCGGTATACTTCACAACAGTGGAGAAGCTGTAGGGCTGACCAGCCTTGAAACTGCGTCCCAGTGAGCGCACTGCGCCGTTCCAGCTTGCGGTACGGTCTGTGCAGTAAAGTGAAGCATCGCCTGCATAGCTTTCGCTCGTTGATACGGACACCTTTGCCGCACCACGTCCGCTCCAGCCCTCAGAAGCGCTGTCGAATTTATTGTGGAAGATATATCCGTCCGGGTCAGGTTCAGTAACTACGGGAGGATTCCACTCTGCACGCTCATAGTCGAAGAAGTCGATGTCAGCGTATCCGCCGGTATTCTTAGTGCCGTAACTGTAGATAGCACTTCTGTAGCCGGTGAAAAGTTTCAGGTCGTAGCTCATGCTAAGAGTATCGCCAAGCTTAGTCCAGTTATTTCCGTCGAAGGAGTAGTAGAAATCAGCCTTGTCGATGTTATTGGAAGCGCTGCCGTCGGAGTTTACGTTATTGTACCTGAACTCAGCTTTCAGGTAGACCTCATCACCCTGCATAGGTGCCTGAGCGACTATCTTCTCGCTTGTTCCGGGAACGTCGTTTCCGCCGTTTACAGCCATGTATACAGCCTTTGAGCCATTATCGCTGACGATAACGCCGATATTTCCGAATTTAAGCTGGAATGCTGAAAGACCTGCTCTGTCACCGGGTTTCATGCCGGAGGAATCAAGCTTGATAACGCTTGAACAGGAAGGGCCTTCTGTACGCATAGTCAGCGTATTTCTTGCGTTCAGGATATGGCTTGCGGTTGATTTATTTTTCAGTCTCAGCCAGCCGGGACGGTCAGTAACAGACCATGCGGAGTTATCCGGGTTATGGTTCCACTGCCACTCCAGCGCAAGTTGATTTGCGCTATAGGAGAAGTCGTCGTCCTTTGCAAGCTGAGTACCGGTAAAGTCGGTGTCGATGTTGAGAGTAAGGGGCGCTTTGCCGTTTACACCCATCATAGGCCAGCCGTTCTGCCATGTTACAGGCACAAGCACGGGGATACGTCCCACAGCGCCGTGATCCTGGAACAGCATACCGTACCACTTTCCGTCGGGAGTGTCAACGATACCGCCCTGGGCAACGCCGCTGCCGTAAGTACCAAGACCGGAATTGAGGACGGTCTTGCCCTCATAGTTTCCGAGAAGATCCTTTGAGCGGTAGCAAAGTTCGATACGTCCGCTGCCGCTGGGCCATGCGATAATAAATACATAATAGTAGTCACCGATCTTCTGGATATGCGAACCCTCGCCAGCCAGACCTGTAAGACCAGTCTTAAAGAGGGTCTTTTCAACGCCGCCCCATTTGAAACCGGTCATTTCAGCGTTGAGTTCCTTTATCTTGATCTCACCGCCGCCGCCATAAACCAGGTAGTTCCTGCCGTCGTCATCAAAGAGTATTGAAGCGTCGTGGTACATACCGTTTATTTCGCTGCGAGTCCATGTGCCGTTCTCGATGTCGTTGGTCTTATATATGTAGGATTTGCCAGTGCCGTAGCTTCCGAAGAAGACGTAGTACATACCGTCATGGTAGCGCAGGCTGGCAGCCCACTGACCGTGGGCATAGTCGTTCTTGCCGTTGGTAAGGTTCTGCACATCACCGTCAGCGAGAGTATCGTAGACGTAGTTGCATATCTCCCATGAAACAAGGTCATGGGACTTCATAATAGGCGCACCAGGACTGAAGAACATGGTAGTACTTACCATATAATATGTATCGCCAACTCTTATAACGTCATCGTCGGGAACGTCCGACCAGATAACGGGGTTATTAACTGTAACTGTCTCAGCAAAAGCTGTTGGTGCGGCAGTAATAGCAGAAGCGGCTGCTACAGCACCACAAGCGCAGGCAGCGATAAAGGCTTTCATTTTACCATTCATGATTATCACCTCTCCCAGGAAAATAAAATAATTAATTCATTATGTCACGGTCATTTTTTATTCACATTTATTATACACATAAAGTAAAGCCAAATCAACCCAAAAAACGCAGAAACGGTGGACAAAATGGAGAAGTCGGGAATGATTTGTAATGCGTAATACGTAATTGCGCCCAAGTATTCAAGAAGGGAAAGTTTACCGCTGCCGCAAGGCGACAGGTTCTTAATTACGCATTGAAAATTTAAAAATATTTGGTTTGGCTATTGATTTTTTGTGAAATGTATGGTATAATTTTTCCATATGGTGAGCATATGCTTGCTGTAACTATTGATAAAGGTAATTAAGGAGGATTTATATTATGGCTGGACAGGGAATGGGCGAGTACTGCGTTGACATCGTAATGTGCATCGACGCTACTGGCAGTATGGCTCCTATCATCGACGAGGTTAAGAAGAACGCTATCTCTTTCTATGAGAAGTTCATCGAGTCTATGGAGGAGAACGATAAGGAAGTTGAGACACTGAGAATAAAGGTCATCGCTTTCCGTGATTATGGTGTGGACGACGAGCCTATGGCACAGTCCGAGTTCTTCACACTCCCCGATCAGAATGACGAGTTCAGAGCATACGTTGCCGGCATTGAGGCTAAGGGCGGCGGAGATACTCCTGAGAACGCTCTGGAAGCTATTGCATACGCACTCAAGTCCGACTGGACAACAAGTGGTTCAAAGCGCCGTCACGTTGTACTGGTATTCTCTGACGCACCTGCACTTCCGCTGGGCGCAAGAAAGAATTCCGCATCTTACCCCTCAGATATGCCTGCTGACATTGCACAGCTTGGCGCATGGTGGGAAGCAACAGATCAGTCCCTTGGCAGCAATTATCAGGCTAAGGCAGGCAGACTGGTTGCATTCGTACCTAATGCAGAGCCCTGGACAGAGCTTCAGGCATGGAACAGATATTGGCCTGCATTTTCACCTGCTGGCACAGGTCTGCCCGATGTTGACATTCAGTCCGCTATCGACCTGGTAGTAGGTTCTTTCTAAGTTATACTAAATATCTGCGCCGGGGCAGACACCTGTTCCGGCGCTATTTTTCAAACTTGAGCTGAGCCAGCTCGACCGCTTCTCACGGTGACGCTCGCTTACTCGCTTACTTTGGCAGATGAACGACTTTTTCCGTCGCTCAACTTGGTTTTCCTTGGTACAAAGTGCTATTCAAGTATTGCTGTAAACTTCCGGTTTTTTTATTCTATCGGAGAACCTTGTACCAGTATAAAAACGGTTGAGCGACGGCAAAAGTACCGTTTCTACCAAAGTGAGCGAGCGAAAGCAAGCGGCAACGTGGCTATGGTCAAGCTGATTCCAGCTTGCGAGCTGAGCCAGCTCGACCGCTTCTCACGTTGACGCTCGTGAACTCGCTTACTTTGGCAGATGAACGACTTTTTACGTCGCTCAACTTGGTTTTCCTTGGTACAAAGTGCTATTCAAGTATTGCTGTAAACTTCCGGAAATTTTATTCTATCGAAAACACGGTTGAGCGACGGCAAAAGTAACGTTTCTACAAAAATCACTATAGCAGCAAGTACACAAAAACAATAGATCTAAGGGAGATATCTGATGGCTGATCTTGATGCTGAAAAGAAAAAAGATGAAACTGAAAATAAAAAGAAGAAAGTTACCATTTCAAACTTTGACAGAACTATTTTTGACCTGGGAATTGCGCTTGCTGCTGTAATAAGCTATACTAACTGGCATTCTATCCCGTGGGCGATGCTTCACGGTTTCTTAAATTGGATATATGTTATCTATTACGCCATAAGATATTAGGGTGCGTTGACACTAAGCCTAAAACGCATCTTTTTGGCAGAATTTTACGCATACTGCGTCGAGAAAACTTGCTGGGCGACAGCCCACCTGCGTTTCCTCTCCTTGCCTGCGCAGAAATTCTGCTCAAAAATCTGCGCATTATTATAGTGTCAACGCACCCTAGGACGTATTGACTTTAGCTATGGGATTTAACATGAAAAAACCAACTTTTAGCGTTGTGATACCTGCCCACAACGAGGAAAAATATATAGGCAGATGCTTGCGGGCTGTTATCAGTGCCGCAAAATACGTTCGTCCGGACAAGGTGGAAATTATCGTCGTGGCTAACAGGTGCAGCGATAAGACTTGCAGCGTTGCAAGGTACTACGGTGCAAGAGTTCTTGTGAACGACGAGAAGTGCATCGCCGCCGTCCGGAATACTGGTGTTAACGCCGCAAATGGCGAGATAGTCGTGACTATCGACGCTGACAGCCTGATGACTAAATACTCCCTTCTGGAGATAAGAAAACTTCTCAGGAGCGGTGAGTTTATCGGCGGCGGCGCTAACCCGAAATTCGACAGGGCTTCGCTGGGTATTGCGGTATCGTCCCTTTACGTTGCAGCGAACCTGCTCCCTGTTATGCTGAAAAACGGAGGCTACCTGAGCGGTGCGATGTTCTGGTTTTATAAGCGTGACTTCGATACTATCGGAGGATTTGATGAGTCGCTTGTGAGCCTTGAGGATATGGACTTCGCCAAACGCCTGAAAAATCTGGGCGACCGCCGTGGAAAAAGGTACGGCACGCTGAAGCGTTCCTACGTCCTGACTTCCTCCCGGAAATTTGACCAGTTCGGTGACTGGTATCTGATAAAGAACAGACAGCTTACAAAGCGCATCTTCACCGGCAAAGACCGGAGCGCTGCGGATAGCTTTTATTATGATGTAAAGCGATAATAATGCATAATTCATAATGCATAACGCCACAAATCTAACTGTACAGAAATTTGTAAGTCAGCACGGTAAATAAGCCGTTTTGATAATTACGCATTACGCATTACGAATTACGAATTAAAAAGGGGGAAGTGTAAAATGCTTTCAGATAAGGATAAATTCGCTCTTATGGAGGAAATAGCCGCTAAGAACGGCGTTATCAGCCATTTTGAGGAGCAGTACGGCGAGGTAACTGGCAGAGTTATGATAGTGGAGACAGAAGTTCCCGAAAGCGCTAAAGCCGGTATCGAGGCGACAGATATGCTCCACGCTTTTGAGTGCAGCTTCGATTTCCTTGACGCTACTTTGAATGTGGTAGTCGCTGTAAGACCTCTGCGTATCATCAGCAATATGTGGGCTGTAAGACAAAAGCCTGATGCGGAACTCCCGGAGGAGGACTGGCAGAAGTTCTTTATAAAGCAGCTTAAAGAGAATATCGCTCCTGACGGCTCTTTCGCCGTTCCGATGTACTCTTTCGTCAATAACTACGGCGATGTTACTATCGTTCAGAAGGTATAAAGGAGGTCACTATGGACTTTACTGTTTACAGACAGGCTTCTAAGGTTCGTCCGGACGGCACTGTTGTTTATAAGGGCGAGGACGCTCTGCCCTATACTGACGCTCAGCTTTACATGGTGGCTGACGGTCTGGGCGGTGCGGCTGCTATACGCCATACCAAGTTTCTGCCGGAATTGTTCGATAAGGAGAAAACTCCCGCTGTCCTTTTCGGTGATGTTTATGAGGACGCTTCCGAGGGAGATTTTGCCGACTATGTAAGACGCTCCTTTGCTGAACTCTACGCCGTCAAGGACTGCTATACGGACAACGTTAACAATATCAAGAAAAGCGGCTACTTCGCTTCAAGAATAGTTACCGCCGCAATGCTCCATGAGGTAAGCGAAAAGGGTGCGGACTACTTCTTCGCACAGCTTGACGATGCTTCCGACAGACAGGCGGCTCTTGATGAAATGGGCAGTTTCTTCGCCGGACGTATCAGAGAAGTACTTTGCAAGGCGGCTGAAAGTGCGAATATCATATACGAGTCATCTTATGCTGGCATGGCGCTGCTGGGTACTACTCTTACTGCCGGTATCGTCCGTGAAAAGGACGGCTGCGCCGAGGTGATACTGGTCACAGCCGGCGACTCACGTCCGTATGTGTGGACTCCTGCGGAGGGTCTGCGTCAGCTTGTGGCTGATGAGGAACGCTCCGACGGCGGTATGACCAACTACATCAAAGCAAACGAGGGCGAGAGTTTCACTATCGACTGCCACTATTTCTCATTCAGGACACCCTGTGTTCTGCTGAGCGCTTCCGACGGCTGCTTCGATTCGTCAGCATTCCTGTCGCCTATGGCTTTCGAGAAGCTGATACTGGAGTCGATCGTTTCCGCAAACGATATTGCCGGAGCAGCTAAGGCTATGGAGGAATTCTTCCTCGACCACGGCAGACATGACGACAGCTCAACTATGGCAGCAAAGACCTTCGGATTCAGCGACATGGCTGCGCTGAAAAAGGCTGCTGAGGAAAGACTGGGCGTTATAAAAAACTCCTTTCTGAGCAAGCTGGACGGACTGCTTACCAATGACTTCATAGGTATGCTCAGTTCCGGCGACGATGCTCAGACCAAGCTGATAAAGACCGTTGCCGCAGAGGTTGGCGATGCTCCGGAGATAAAGGATTACTGCCGGGATCAAGTCCGTGACGGCGTTATGGCAAAGGCTGATACTATCGAGAATGACGAGATAAAGAGCGTGAAGGCTTCCGCAGATGTCCAGAAAAAACTTCTGAGAAGCTTTATCGCTGATAACATTATAGCATTTAGAACAGATATTGGTAATTTGGATGATTCACAATGTGAATTATATGAATTACTTAGTTCAGTGAAAATGAATGATAGTGTCAACCCTTATAACATAAAAAAGAATGTCAAGGATCAAGAAGAATTAAAAAAGGAAGTTGATGAAAACGTCCGAAAGATAAAAAGCTTTCTTGAAGATGTAATAACTGATATTAATATTCTTCCTACTATAGATGCTATCGACGATGAAGATGAATTTGCATCCAAAATGTTTGAAGGAGTTGAGGAAGCAAAGAAATCCGTGCAATTATTGTATTCACATATCTATATGATTCGTAATAACAATAAAAAAATATGTGCTGAAATAAATAATTATAAAAATTTAGGAAATGAAGCTGACGAGGAAAAGCCCGAAGTTGCAGATATCATCTGCGGACTTTTTGTAAGCGGCAATATCAGCAACTATTTCAGCGAGGATATGCCCCTTATCGGCTGTACTTTCAGCGATATGGAAAATATTGCGGATATAGTAAGGTCTGCCGGTGAGCGTATCAGCGAACTGCATACGGAAGCTGTCGAGAGTGAGATAGCTTCACAGGCAGAGAAATTCTGGAACAGCCACGCCGCTGAAATGATAGCAAATATCCAGAAAGGCGCTGGCAATTATCCGGACAGCGTTAAGAATATCATCGCTGAGTCCATTGACCGCAATGATGACAGCGACGACAGCCTTGACGATGATGCAAAACTCCAGAAGGAACTTTTCGACGAATATTATAAAGGTTACAGCAGTATAATGAGAGGTGAAAGCAAATGATGTTCCACGGCTTTGAACTTATCGGCGACTGGAAAAACAGCCAGTGCGGTCAGACAGCAAGAGCCAAAAAGGGCGGCAGACTGTACTTCCTGAAAAAGTATCAGACCCCTGTTATGCCTATAAATAACGGCACTCTTGACGCTAAGACCTTCGCCCATAATAAGGAGCTTTTCGAGAAATTCGTAGCTACAAGAAAAGGCGTTAATGCGTCTATAAGAACTATCGCAGGTTCAGGTGGAAATATCGTTATCCCCTGCGAGGAGTTCATCGAGGGAAACCAGTACGTTGAGGCGGCTGAGTTCGTTGACGGCGCTATCGACGATGACGAGACTGAGACAGTCCTGGCGACTCTTTCCGTTGACGTTAAGAAGCTGCTGATGCAGACTGCTGCGGGTGCGCTTTTCAGCGTCCACAGCAAGGGTATAGTTCACAGTGACCTGAAGCTGAAAAACGTACTGCTGGTACGCAATGCTTCCGGAAACTATGTGGCAAAACTCATCGACTTCGACAGCAGTTGGTTCGTTGACGACAAGCCGGAGGAGATCGTGGGTACTATCGACTACTACTCCCCGGAACTTGGTGAATACGCCGACAGCGAGGACGACCGTGAGGAACTGGAAAAGCGCATCACTGAAAAGACCGACATCTTCTCCCTGGGACTTATTTTCCACTACTACCTGACAGGTTCTCTGCCGGAAGCGGTTTCCCTGACCGACCGCCTGCAAAAGCGCAAGGACAAGGGTAAGGTCATCTACTGCTGGATAGTTCTCAACAGCGGTTGTGAACTGAAACTCAGCCCGGATATCAAGAGCGCAAAGTACGCTTCACTTATCCGGGATATGCTCAGCAAGAACCCCGACGACCGTCCCACTGCTTCAGAAGTACTCAAGCGACTTCGTGAGGCTGAGCCGGTAATACAAGAGCCCTGGCCAGAGCATGGTATAGTTCTCGATAAGGATAACCTGGAAAAAGCCGGTATCCAGGGACTTGAAAAGGTCAAGGACGGCGAGAACAAGACTTACCGTATCATTTATTACGACGGACGGCGTGAGAATGTGGACGCTGAAGGACTTGTGTCAATGGGTCTGACTGCGTTCACTCTGCCGGAGGGATTCTGCGAGCCCTGGGAAGGTCATGAGCTGGCTTTCGACGAGGAGAAACTGAAAAGCAGGGGATTCGTGTGCGGTGAAAGGGCAGAGGTAGCCGGAGTTAAGGGCTACAAGCTGTACCGCTCAGACTCCAATTCTTCATTCTTCAAGCCGGAAATGCTTATTGCCATGAAGTACGCAGTAAAGGCTGACCCTGCGCCTGCTCCCACTGACGGCGGCGGAAAGACTGCTCCTGCTGCTCCGAAGCCGGCTGCTGCACCTGCACCCGTTACTGAGAGTGCGCCTGCTCCTGTGGAAACTCCTGCACCTGCTGCTGAACCTGAGCCAGTGCCGGAAGCAGACCCCTTCTGCAAGCCCTGGGCTGAACATAACATCGAGTTCGACCCGGAGGGCATCAGGGCAAAGGGATTCGTCCGCAGCGAACAGACTACTCTGGGCGGCGTGAACGGCTACAACTTCTATACCGCCGACGGAAGCGCCAGATTTATCCGTCAGGAAATGGCGATAATCCAGAAGCTTGCAAAGAAACTCTGATTTAAGGCAACACCGCAATCTCTGTGCGGTGTTGCCTTAAATGTCCCCTTTATGGGGACGCTTTTATCGGAATTAATGCATTATGAATTCAAAAACAAAAAGAAAGGGGAGGTAAAGGAGTGAACTGGGTTTGTCCTCTTTGCTCTACTTCAAACGACGCAAGCTGGGAACTCTGCATTGTCTGCGATACCCCAAAACCTGCTGAACCTGAAAAGAAACCTGATGCTGCCGCTGATGAGTATACTCCGCCCATGTACCTTGACGCAATGGACGCTCTGAACAGAGGCGCTTTCGGCGTGGCAGCCCAGAAATTCATGCTCACCGCCGAAATGCTCGACCATGCCCCCTCGCAGAATGAGTACGGCAACTGCCTCTTTCAGGGCAAGGGCGTTCCCAAAGACCTGGCGGAGGCTGTGAAATGGTACGAAAAAGCCGCCAATCAGGGCTACGCCCCGGCACAGTATAACCTGGGCTGCTGCCATTTCAGCGGACTGGGTGTCCCAAAGGACGAAAGTGCGGCATTTTACTGGGTTCAGCTATCATATAAGAACGGCAATGTAAAGGCGGCATATATGCTGGCTACTTTCTACTACTACGGTCACGGTACGGAGAAGAACTCCGCTCATGCGCTGGAACTCTTTAAAGTCGCTGCGGATAATAATGACCAGAAAGCCGCTTATATGGCTGGCTGCTGCTACGAAAAAGGCTGGGGAACTCCCCGTGATTTTAACCTCGCCCTGGAGTACTACACCAAAGCTGCTGACCTGGGTTATGCACCGGCACTCAATGCGGTGGGTACTTGCTATTTCCTTGGAACTGGTACGGAAAAGAATGTTTACAAGGCAAGCAGCTATTTCAAGCGTTCCGCTGACTTCGGCAGCGCTAATGGTATGTACAATTACGGCTTCTGCCTGGAACGTGGTCTGGGTGCGGCAAAAGACGTGGAGCAGGCGATATTCTGGTACAGGCAGGCTGCTGCAAAGGGCCACGAAAAAGCACTTACCTCGCTGGAGCGGCTGAAAGAGTACAGGAGTTGAACTATGGCTAATATACTTGATTATATTGATTGGCGTGGTGATCTTAGTTTTCAGGATTCGCCATTTTGCAGCATTGATGCTCTGATACTGTCAGAGTTCGCTTATCTTCCCCTTGAGGGCATTATCAGCGAGGGGCAGGAAGTCACTGTTGCGGACGCTTTCAAAGCGTACTCCCCAGAAAATATCCCGGAAAACAAGCGTATTATAAGTTTCCAGGAGGATAACCTGCTGTTTGCGAAAATGGCTGTGGCTGAGCGGTTCAAGGATATCCTTGTAAGCCGCTACGTCAGCTTTATCGACAGCGAGGCGGAGATACAGTTCTCCGCTATGATACTCGACCTGGGCGACGGGAGAGCGTTTGCTGCTTTCCGTGGAACGGACAACACCGTTGTCGGCTGGAAGGAGGATATGGCGCTGTCTTACCTGCAATATACCCCCGGTCAGCAATGCGCTGTGCAGTACCTTGATAGCTGTTTCTACGACCTGAGCCGGGAGATAATCATAGGCGGTCACTCAAAAGGCGGAAACCTTGCAGTATTCGCTGCCGCATTCTGCGAAGAACCGCTTCGGGAACGTATCAGCGCAGTTTACGCCTTTGATGCTCCCGGATTCAGCGAGGAGATAGCCGCTTCTGAGGAGTACAGCGCTGTACTCAGCAAAGTCCATAGCTTTGTGCCGGAGTCATCGGTGGTGGGTATGCTTCTTGCAAGCAGCGCCGAGAATACCATAGTTCGCAGTTCCAGCGTAGGCATAATGCAGCACCTCGCCTATAGCTGGGAAGTGCTGCGGACTGATTTCGTCCGCTCCGACGGGCTTTCCAAGTCCGGCAGCTTCGTCAGCCGTACCCTCTCCAACTGGCTGGGCGAACTTAGCGATGAGGATAAGCGCAACTTCGTGGATACTATCTTCCAGGTCATCGAAGCCTCCGACAAGCAGACCATAAGTGAGATAAACTCCAATAAACTCGCCACTTACCCTACTGTATTCAAGGCTTTCAGAGGCCTTTCCGAACAGCAGCAGACCTCATTCAAGGAGACTCTCAAAAAACTCGCCCAAAGCGGAAGGAACGCTATACGCAAAGATACGTGATTTTTGCTGTATATGCCCTTTTTGGGACTGGAAATATTTTTTTTTCAGTTATTCTCTACAAATTTAAAAAAACCCTTGATTTTGTGGGATTTTTGTGTTATGATGTAATAAGAGTATACAAATTCCCTTGACAAGACCGGAGTTTACTGCGAAATTCCGGACAGATACAGCATTTCCTGTGCTATGCTGATTTGCAGCTGGCGTTAAAGATGCTGTCAATACTAAAGCATTTCAATGCATTTTGTTTTCTGGAGGGGAGGAACATGCAGGCAATGGCATTAAAAGAAAAGTACGAAAAGGTCACCGAAGAAGGCTTTACCGAAATAACCCTTGAAGCTTTAAAAGAACAGAAAGAGGGCATAACTTCATACCCTATCCTCGATTTCGATGACAGAGCGCTCAGACTCCTTTACAAGGGTGTACGTGAGACTCTGAAAAGCTCCAAGGTAAAGGTTGCAGGCGGTGAGCGCTACGAGAAGGCAAAGAGAGCTTTCGATGTTGCCGCTTCACTGTGTGCGCTGGGTGTGCTGGCTGTACCTATGGGTCTGGTGGCACTTATCATCTACGTGGACGATAAGGGCAACCCCATATTCTCACAGGTTCGCCTTACTAAGGACGGAAGACCTTTCAGAATGTACAAGTTCCGTTCAATGTGCGTAGACGCTGAGGCGCATTTCGCAGAGGTTCAGAAGCAGAACGACTCTGACGGTATCGCCTTCAAGAGCGATGACGACCCCCGTATCACAAGGGTCGGCAAATTCATAAGAAAAACTTCTATCGACGAGCTTCCGCAGCTTTGGAACGTCCTCATGGGCGATATGTCAATAATCGGACCTCGTCCGCCGCTTCCCAGAGAGGTGGTTCTTTATACACCTGAGCAAATGGACAGACTCCTTGTAAAGGGTGGTCTGGCTTGCATCTGCCAGTGCGAGGGCAGAAGTGATATGCCTTTCGACGAGTGGGTAGAAAGCGATATCAGGTACATAAAGACCCGCAGCGCTCTTCTTGATCTTAAACTGATCGCAAAGACTGCTGCTGCTGTAATACTTCGTAAGGGTGCAAAATAATCAGCCGGTTCTGCTATGTGCGGGCAGAATTGTGTAAGACCGGCAAAGATAAGGTGCAGCACATGGCTGTGCCTGAAGAGAGTACTGCGGAAGTGCCGCAGACGCAGCCCACGCAGAGGGCTGCACGCTATGGGATGAATTGTATATACTCGTCAAGGGAGAGACGTATTTTCTGAAAATTGGATACGCATGAAGCTGTCGCATTTGTGGCAGCTTTTTTATTTCTGATGCATGATTGAATATCGCTGCTGTTTGTGGTATAATGGGTTTAAGGAGATGATGACATATGAATGGTAAACTTATAGTTATTGAGGGTCTGGACGGAAGCGGTAAGAATACCCAGGCGCAGCGCCTTGCGGATACTCTCGCTGCTCAGGGCTGCAATGTCAGGAAAATTTCTTTCCCCCAGTATGACAGCCCCTCGTCTGCACTGGTAAAAATGTACCTGGCAGGCGACTTTGGCAAGAGCGCCGATTCTGTCAACGCCTACGCCGCTTCCAGTTTCTATGCGGTTGATCGCTATGCCACATTCAAAGGCGGTCTGCTGGACTTCTATCAGCAGGGCGGTATAATAATCGCTGACCGGTATACAACTTCCAACGCTATCCACCAGTGTTCAAAACTGCCGGAGGAGGAGTGGAAAGAGTTCACAGACTGGCTTTTCCATTATGAGTACGAACTGCTTGGTATACCTGCCCCGGATAAGGTCATATACCTGCGTGTGGATACTCAGATCAGCCAGAAGCTTATGACCGGAAGATATAACGGCGACGATACCAAAAAGGATATCCATGAGCGTGATGTGGATTACCTCATGCGCTCCCGCAAAGCCGCTGATTTCTGCGTGAAGGAACTTGGCTGGCTGCCGGTGGAGTGCTGCAAGGACGGCGCTATGCGTACAATTGATGATATCGCTGAGGAGATACTTTCCATAGCAAGCTGTCAAGCTGAGCCAGCTTGACCGCCCCAAGCTGTGCCAGCTTGACCGCCCTCACGCTGTCGCTCGCTTTACTCGCTTACTTTGGTAGAAGCGGTACTTTTGCCGTCGCTCAACCGTGTTTTCCTTGGTACATAGTTCACTGGTAGAACTGTAAAACATCGGGTTTACAGAATTTCCAGGATAGAACTTAGTACCAATGAAAATAAGGTTGAGCGACGGCAAAAGTACCGTTTCTTATATAGTGAGCGAGCGCAAGCAAGCGACAACGTGGGGGCGGTCAAGCTGGCTTCAGCTTGCTTGTTCATGGAATGTTTACAAATTTTGGCGCACATTTTATGCTCCTGCTCCGTTATAGTTTACAGAAGGCGGTGAATTCCGCTAATTTGTAACTACAAGGGAGGTATTTTCAATGAAAACTAAACGAATCCTTGCTGCGGCTATGTGCCTTTGCCTGTGCGCACCTATGACCGCTATGCAGACCGCTTCACAGCTTACTTACGGCGCTGAACCCACCGCCAGTCAGGTGTTCAGCATCTACCGTTACCAGAAAGCCGATGACCACATCGAGATAACTGCCGTTTCCACAATGGCTGATGGCACTATCGAAGTTCCGTCGGAGCTTGATGGTCTGCCTGTTACCGTTATCGGCGATCACGCTTTCGCCTCAACTGCCGCTGAGGAGGTTATCCTGCCGGACAGCATTAGTGCTATCGGTGATATGGCGTTCGCCGGAAGCAAAACTCTCCATAAGGTCATTATCCCGGATGGCATTGATCGGATCGGCAACGAGTGCTTCATGAACTGCACCAATTTACAGGTGGTACGCCTGCCGCAGTCTCTGAAAAGTATCGGCGTAAGGGCATTTTACGGTTGCAGCAAGCTTATGGGCATGGACATTCCGGATAATGTCAGCGAGATAGGTGAAATGGCTTTTGCGTCCTGTGCATGGCTTAACTGGATGTACCTGCCGGACAGCCTGGAAGTCCTTGAAACCGGCGTTTTTGAAAATGACCCTAAGCTTACCAAACTCACTCTGCCTGATAAGGTGGAACTTGTCAAAAGCCGTGCGCTGCCTAACACGCTTGAGATACTGGTAGTCAATAACAATAACTGCATAATTGACGACACTAACCACCTTTACAATATAAAGCCCGATGTATGCACTATCTACGCTTCTGATTCATGCAGGAATATCAAGAAGTTCGCTTCAGATTATGGCTTCCTCGTTCTTAATGCTGATGCAGATGAACTTAGCAAGGCTATTGAGGGTTACTATGACCCTCACCATGACAATATCAAGGGCGATGCCAATGGCGACCAATGGATAACTGTTGCTGACCTGCTTTCCATTCAGCGCTATATCTTAGGCTGCGGCAAGATCGAATTCCCTAAGAACGCTGACTTCAACGATGACGGCAAGATAAACGTTTACGATATGGTAGAACTGAGAGAGTACCTGGAAACTATAATGTCCCGCCGTCTGCTTGAACCCGTATATTCCGCAACTGACCTGGCTGCTGACTACAATGAGCAGGAAGTTCAGGGCGCAGAGATAGACAAGGATTTCTCTGCGGCACAGACAAGTTTTGCGGTTGATGTATTCAAGCGCTCCTACAGCGATGCGGTCTCTGACGACGATGCTGAGAACCTGCTGGTTTCCCCCTACAGCGTTATGCAGGCGCTCGCCATGACCACAAACGGCGCTGGCGGTGATACACTTTCACAAATGGAGCAGGCGCTTGGCGGTATGCCTATCGACTCGCTGAACAAGTACCTTTACACCCTGAGAAGAAATCAGCCTGATTCCGTAAACTGCAAGCTGAAAACTGCCAACTCTATCTGGGTTCGTGACGATGTGGAGAGGGTAAGCCTCGTTCCCAATTTTGTTCAGACAACTAAGGACTACTACGACGCATCGCTTTATGCTGCGCCCTTTGACGATACCACTGTTTCAGACATAAACGGCTGGGTAAAGGACAATACCGACGGCATGATCGACGGTGTTATCGACATGATACCGGAATCTGCTGTTATGTACCTTATAAATGCCGTTGCATTCGATGCGAAGTGGGAGAGTGCCTTTGAAAAGATGAATACCCACAATGCAACATTCACCGCTTTTGACGGCTCTGAGCAGACCGCAGAGATGATGAGTTCTGACATGGACTGGTACATTGAGGACGACAATGCAAAGGGCTTCTGCAAGTTCTATAATGGCGGACGATATGCTTTCGCAGCACTTCTGCCGGATGAGGGAATGAGCCTTACTGACTACGTTGAGACTATCACTCCGGAGGGACTTACTGAAACTATCGCAAACCGTCAGAGAATGTATAATTTTGTGGGACAGATGCCTAAGTTCACCTATGACTACGATATCATAATGAACGAACAGCTTCAGGACATGGGTATGCAGGACGCATTCTCAGACGATGCGGACTTCTCAAATATGGTTGAGAAGAACAACGTGGGAATAAGCATGGTTTACCACAAGGCGCATATCGACGTGGACGAACTTGGAACAAAGGCAGCAGCGGTAACAGTTGTTGAGGTATCTGAAACTGCGGTACAGGATCCGCCTACAGTTCTGACACTGAACAGACCGTTCGTATACTGCATCTACGACACACAGACTGATATACCGGTATTTATCGGCTCACTCAGCTACGTTGAGTAAGCAATAAGGCTGTATCTGCACAATAGCTAAAGGCAACACCGCACAAAGACCGCCTGACGGCTTTGCGGCACATCTGCTTGCATATTTTCCGGCATCTTGCACACAAATTTCTTGACATACGTCAGTATGCCTGCGAAATTTATGCACAATCTGCCGAAAAATCTGACT
>JAGBJO010000019.1 GCA_017934425.1 Ruminococcus sp. | reverse complement strand
CAGCGCATATACTTGCATATTTTCCGGCATCTTGCACATAAATTTTTTGACATACGTCAGTATGCCTGCAAAATTTCTGCACAATCTGCCGAAAAATCTGACTGCGTATCTGCGCCGCAATCTCTGTGCGGTGTTGCCTTAGCGCTTTCCGTCCAGACCGTCGGTGATATCTTTAGCAGCGTCGCCAGCGCCGCCGATTATCTCCTTGCCTGCGTCTTGTGCGCCGTCGATGATCTCTTTGCCAGCGTCGCCTACTCCGTCGATGATGTCCTCGCCTGCGTTCTGAGCGCCGTCAACAGCGTCTTTAACGTGGTCGCCGGCGGAATTACGGCTGTCGTGTATGGTATCGTCAGTGCCGTCGGAATAGCGGTCGAAGTAGTCGTTTTCACGGTCGTTAGTACTGCCGCAGCTTGCCAGTGAGAGGGCGCTTACGCATAATAAGCAGGTTATTGCTAAAATCTTTTTCATACAAATCAGTCCTTTGTGTGAATTTTATTGTGGACAGGTTTTCCACAATACGATTTTAGTATTTGCGGGATTTCTCATATTATCCACATGATTTTCCACTTTTTCGACACGGTAAAAACTGTATTTCAACGGTTCTTTCCACATTATCAACAGAGTTTTCAACAATTGAATCCGTTTCCCACATCTTGTTCAACACAGTGTTGAAAAGTTCCTCACAAAGCGGTTGAATAAATTAGGATTATATTGCTATTGCAAATTCCGGAAAATAATACTCTCAGTATTTAAATTTTCACCCCCTTGATATTATCTCTCATATGTGATATAATTATTATTACTTAAATAATGCGTAACGTTTTGGCAGCGGAGGTTTAATTTTACTGCCGTGACTTCACCGGAGAGAAAAGAGAAACTGTCCGCCACTGACGCACAGCAATTATAGATTCAAGGAGGATAAATTTTGTTCAGCGGATTTTCAAGGGAAACTTTTCAGTTCCTATTAGATATAAGAAATAACAATAACAAGGAGTTCTTCGAGGCGCACAAGCAGATCTACCTGGACTTCGTTTATGAGCCGATGAAAGCCCTTGGGGAGGACATTTCCGCACCCTTTGCGGACAGCGGAATGATACACAAGACCGGCAGGATATACCGTGATGCGGGATTTCCGCCGTTCCTGCACTACAGGGACAATATGTACTTCTATATGCTCTACCCGGCAATGTACTGGAGCAAGTCGCCGGTGCTTTACTTTGAACTTTCCCCGGAGGGCGCAGACTTCGGATTCCGCATATCTAAGCCGGAAGCGGCAGTTATGGAGCGTTTCCGGGCAGACCTTGCCAAGTCGCCGGAGGACTTCCTGAAGCTTATGAAAAAGCTGAAACGGGCAGGTCTTGAAGTTGGCGGTGAGGAGTACAAGCGCATAAAGCCGGGAAGTACCAAGGATACCGAGGAATATTACCGGAAAAAGGGACTTTCAGTGTCCATGACCGTTACCGACCCGGAAAAGCTGTGTTCCCCCGACCTTGCAAAGACGGTCATCAAGGTATTCAGGCAGGTGATGCCGGTGAACGATATGTTCCACGAACTTGTCACCTTGCAGGCGCAGGCAAGGGCGCTGGAAAAGGAAGCCGCCATGCAGCCGGAGGAGGAGATAGTCAAAGCCCCGGCGCAGGATTTTATGTGGTAAAGGAGAAAAAATCATGGTAAGGGATAAGAAAATACAGAAACTTGTGATAGTCTATGCTATCATATTCTTTGCAGTATGGACAGTATACGGGTTATTTATAGCCAGTCATTTAGACGGTCATTTCTCCGAGGAGGTCACGCTTCTTCTGAAAGAGATGACCATAAAATCAGCAGTCTGGGGAATACCTGTGCTGCTGCTTATCAAGCGCAACAGCGAAAGCCTGAATGTAAAATGGGGTGAGATGTTCAGCCTGAAACGTGGCTGGGGAACGTTCCTGCCGGTGTTTATTATTTTCACGCTGTACATAACCGTCAGCGCCCTGATAAGTGGAAACGGTCATTTGGTGATAAAGGCAAATATCCCTATAAGCTTTCTGGGATACCTTTTTGTGGGCTTCAATGAGGAACTTGTTTTCCGTGGCTGGCTTCTGAATACCAGTGCAAAGGACGAAAAGGACTATAAGGTAATGGGCGTGAATGCGCTTCTTTTCACTATGATACATTTCCCACGCTGGATAGAACAGGGTATATTCAAAGCAAATATGCTGTCAGTTGCATGGCTGACCATACCGATACTCAGTATCGTATTCTCGGTAACGTTCCTGAAAAGCCGGAATATCGTTATCCCTGCCCTGCTTCATTGCTGGTGGGACTTCCTTCTCACCATACTTGTTTAGAACCTGTCTACATTCATACTACTTAAAGAAAACGTCCGGTTACTGTAAATGTACAGTAACCGGAATTTTTTAAATACATCGCCGCAAGGCGATACCTTAATTACGCATTACGCATTACGAATTACGCATTAAAACATTGTGCCTTATGAATTATGCATTATGCATTAAATGCGGTTTGGGGAGAAATTTTTCTTGCATTTTGCAGAATTTTGTGATATGATATATAGTAAGAAATTATGCCATGCTTTAATTGGCAAATCTATAACGTACCTCCGGGTACGGGTTGGGAGAAAAATATGCCAAAGAAACAGGATATCAACAAAATTATGATAATCGGCTCAGGTCCTATCATTATCGGTCAGGCTTGCGAGTTCGACTACTCAGGTACTCAGGCTTGTAAAGCACTCAGAAACCTGGGCTATGAGATCGTTCTCGTAAACTCTAACCCCGCTACTATCATGACCGACCCCGATGTGGCTGACATCACTTATATCGAGCCTCTGAACCTGGCAAGACTTACCCAGATCATCGAGAAGGAGCGCCCCGACGCTCTCCTGCCGAACCTTGGCGGTCAGTCCGGTCTGAACCTCTGCTCAGAGCTGGATCAGGCTGGCGTTCTCAAGAAGTACAACGTTCAGGTAATCGGCGTTCAGGTCGATGCTATCGAGCGTGGTGAGGACAGAATCGAGTTCAAGCACGCTATGGAAAAGCTCGGTATCGGTATGCCCAGAAGTGAAGTTGCCTACACAGTTGATGAGGCTGTTAAGATCGCTGAAAAGCTGAAGTACCCTGTAGTCCTCCGTCCCGCTTATACTATGGGCGGCGCTGGCGGCGGTATGGTATACAACGTTGACGAACTGAAGGTTGTCTGTGAGAGAGGTCTTCAGGCTTCTCTGGTAGGTCAGGTTCTTGTTGAGGAATGTATCTTCGGCTGGGAAGAACTTGAGCTTGAAGTTGTCCGTGACGCTAACAACAACAAGATCACCGTTTGCTTCATCGAGAATATCGACCCCATCGGCGTTCATACCGGTGACTCATTCTGCTCCGCTCCTATGCTGACTATCCCTGAGGACGTTCAGAAGGAACTCCAGGATATGTCATACAGGATCATCGAGTCTATTGAGGTTATCGGCGGCTGTAACTGCCAGTTTGCCCGTGATCCTGAGAGCGGCAGAATAGTTGTTATCGAAATAAACCCCAGAACTTCACGTTCTTCCGCACTTGCTTCCAAGGCTACAGGCTTCCCTATCGCCCTGGTATCAGCAATGCTCGCCTGCGGTCTTACTCTTGACGAGATCCCCTGCGGCAAGTATGGCACACTTGATAAGTACGTTCCCGACGGCGATTACATCGTTATCAAGTTCGCTCGCTGGGCATTTGAGAAGTTCAAGGGCGCTGAGGACAAGCTTGGCACACAGATGCGTGCAGTAGGCGAAGTTATGAGCATCGGCAAGACCTACAAGGAAGCTTTCCAGAAGGCTATCAGAAGCCTTGAAACAGGCAGATATGGTCTTGGCTTCGCTAAGAACTTCCACGACCAGACTAAGGAAGAACTCCTCGCTCAGCTTCGTTACCCCACAAGCGAGAGACAGTTCATCATGTATGAGGCTATGCGCAAGGGCGCTACTATCGACGAGATCTTCGAGCTTACAAAGATAAAGAAGTATTTCCTGGAGCAGATGATGGAACTGGTTCAGGAGGAGGAAGCTCTCCTTGCAAACAAGGGCGCTGTTCCTGCTGAGGATACTCTCCGTCAGGCTAAGCTGGACGGCTTCTCTGACCGTTACCTCAGCTCTCTGCTGGAAGTAACTGAGGAGGAGATCCGCAACGCAAGGATCGGCTTCGGTATCAAGGAAGCTTGGGAAGGCGTTCATGTAAGCGGTACTGAGAATTCAGCTTACTACTACTCCACCTACCACCTTGACAAGGACGAAAGCCCTGTAAATACCGAAAGACCCAAGATCATGATCTTGGGCGGCGGTCCGAACAGAATCGGTCAGGGTATCGAGTTCGACTACTGCTGCGTTCACGCTGCACTTGCCCTGAAAAAGCTGGGCTTCGAGTCCATTATCGTAAACTGCAACCCTGAGACAGTATCTACTGACTATGATACATCTGATAAGCTTTACTTCGAGCCTCTTACCCTTGAGGACGTTCTGGCTATCCACGATAAGGAGAAGCCTGTAGGCGTTATCGCACAGTTCGGCGGTCAGACACCTCTGAACCTGGCTAACGACCTGAAGAAGTACGGCGTAAATATCCTGGGTACATCTCCCGAAACTATCGACCTTGCTGAGGACAGAGACCACTTCCGTGCAATGATGGATAAGCTTGGAATCCCGATGCCTGAGGCTGGAATGGCTGTAAACGCTGATGAGGCTATCGAGATCGCTAACAAGATCGGCTATCCTGTAATGGTTCGTCCTTCCTACGTTCTCGGCGGCAGAGGTATGGAGATCGTTCACGACGACGATATGATGAGAGTATATATGAACGCTGCTGTTGGCGTAACTCCCGACCGTCCTATCCTCATCGACAGATTCCTCAACCACGCTACAGAGTGCGAGGCTGACGCTATTTCCGACGGAACACACTGCTTCGTTCCCGCTGTTATGGAGCATATCGAGCTTGCAGGCGTTCACTCCGGTGACTCAGCTTGTATCCTCCCCTCCAAGAACCTGACTCCTGAGCAGGTAGCTACTATCAAGGAGTACACCAAGAAGATCGCTGTAGAGATGAACGTTTGCGGTCTGATGAATATGCAGTACGCTATCGAGGGCGATACTGTTTATGTACTGGAAGCTAATCCCCGTGCATCAAGAACCGTTCCGCTGGTATCAAAGGTTTGCGACATCAACATGGTTCGTATCGCTACAGATATCATCACTTCCTCACTCACCGGCAGACCCTCACCTGTTCCGGAACTCAAGGACAGAGAGATCGGTCACTACGGCGTTAAGGAAGCTGTATTCCCCTTCAATATGTTCCCGGAAGTTGACCCTGTCCTCGGACCTGAGATGCGTTCTACAGGTGAGGTTCTGGGTATTGCAAAGAGCTTCGGCGAGGCTTACTACAAGGCTCAGGAAGCTACTAAGAGCATTCTGCCTGAGGAAGGCACAGTTCTCCTGAGTGTATGCGACAGAGACAAGCCTGAACTGCTGGAGATCGCTAAGGGCTTCAATGAACTTGGCTTCAATCTCCTTGCAACTGGCAAGAGCTTCGAGATGATCAAGGAAGCTGGTATCCCTGTAAAGAAGATCTTCAAGATCTACGAGGGCAGACCCCATATCGCTGACGAGATCGCAAACGGCGAGATCCAGCTTATTATCAATACTCCTGCCGGCAAGACCTCTATCCACGATGATAGCTATATCCGTAAGGCTGCTATCAAGCACCGTGTATCTTATATCACTACTATGGCTGCTGCTAAGGCTTCTCTTGAGGGCATCAGAGCTATCAAGAAGAACCACCACCTTGAGGTCAAGTCTCTCCAGGCTCACCACGCTGATATAAAGTAAGTTCTAACCCCCATTTTATGGGCTGCGGGAGGCTTTACTGGGAGGAAACCTTTCTGGAGAAAGGTTTCCTCCCAGACCCTCTTTCCAAAGACTTTTAGCTTAAAAATTCCCCCTGATATGGCGAACCTACACTCGCAAGAGCCAGTAGTCTTTCGTCCGCCATATCAGGGGGAATTTTTTAATTTAGAAGTTTTAGGAAGGGGGCTTGGGGGATAACCCTT
>JAGBJO010000018.1 GCA_017934425.1 Ruminococcus sp. | reverse complement strand
GCAGTCAGATTTTTCGGCAGATTGTGCAGAAATTTTGCAGGCATACTGACGTATGTCAAAAAATTTATGTGCAAGATGCCGGAAAATATGCAAGTATATGCGCTGCAAAGCCGTCAGGCGGTCTTTGTGCGGTGTTGCCTTAAAGAAAGGACGGCGATGAACATGGATTACAGATTCTCGGAAGTTACCCCAGAAATATCCAGACTTGCAGAAAAATCTATTGAGGGCTATAAAATAGACCCCGAACTTTATACCCAGTATGACGTTAAACGTGGTCTGCGTGATATCAACGGCAACGGCGTTGTAGCTGGTCTTACCAATATCAGCACCATCAAAGTCCTGAATACAGGCGACGGCAACCCCAACCACGGCGACGGAAAACTGTATTACCGTGGCATCGACGTTGAGGACATCGTTCAGGGATTTATCAAGGAAAAACGCTTCGGCTTCGAGGAGACTATCTACCTCCTCCTTTTCGGAACTATGCCCACTGAGCATGAACTGACTTCATTCAAGAAGATACTTTCCGATTTCCGCAGCCTGCCTTCCACATTTACAAGGGACGTTATCATGAAAGCGCCCAGCGATAATATGATGAACACCCTTGCAAAAAGCGTCCTGGCTCTTTATTCCTACGACGACAAGGCTAACGATATCTCTATACCCAATGTACTGCGCCAGTGTATCGAGCTTATCACGCTTTTCCCGGTTCTGGCTGTATACGGCTATAACGCTTATCAGTACTCCCGTGACGGCGGCAGCCTGTTTATCCATGACCCACGTCCTGATCTTTCCATTGCGGAGAATCTGCTTTATATGCTCCGCCCGGACCAGCAGTTCACCGAACTGGAAGCACGTCTGCTTGATCTTGCTCTGGTTCTCCACGCTGAACACGGCGGCGGAAATAACTCCACATTCACTGTACACGTTGTTTCTTCCTCCGGAACTGACACCTATTCCGCTATCGCTGCGGCTCTCGGCTCGCTGAAAGGCCCTAAGCACGGCGGCGCTAATATCAAGGTGGCTATGATGTTCGACGATATGAAGAAGCAGGTGAAGGACTGGACTAATGAGGACGAAGTAAGGGAATACCTGAAAAAACTCCTCCACAAGGAAGCTTTCGACCGTGCCGGTCTTATCTACGGAATGGGTCACGCTGTCTACAGTCAGTCTGACCCCCGTGCAAAGGTATTCAAGGGCTTCGTGGAAAAGCTGTCCTCCGAAAAGGGCAGACACGACGAATTTGCCCTGTACTCCCTGGTGGAGAGACTTGCCCCGGAAGTAATTGCGGACGAGCGCCGTATCTACAAGGGCGTTTGTGCAAATGTGGACTTCTACAGCGGCTTCGTTTATCGTATGCTCGGCATACCCGACGAGCTTTTCACACCTATATTCGCAGTTTCCCGTATTGCTGGCTGGTCTGCCCACCGCATCGAGGAACTTATCAATTCCAACAAGATAATCCGCCCGGCTTACAAGGCTATATCGCCCATGAGAGCGTATACCGACATGGAAAACCGTGTGGACTGAGTACCCCTAAAATTCAGCAAATAACCCAATAAAAAATCCTCCACTCTAAATGTATATAATATACGTATCAAAACGAGTATCTTTTTTACGATAAAGGGAGGAAGTTTATGGATTTCAAAATTATTCACGAAAATACCCCAGAGGCAGCGCTTATGAGGTATAAAGGCAAGGGCAAAAAGGTCGTTATCGTCCCTGAGGGTATTGCTAAAATATCATGTGTCGCTTTTGCCGGCTGCGATGCACAGTATATCATACTCCCGGAAAGCGTTACTTATGTCGGTAACAATGCTTTTGAGGACTGTCCGAATCTCCGTGGAGTTTACCTTCCCCAGAACATTACCCACATAAACGAAAAAACCTTTATAAACTGCCCGAATCTTGAATTAGTCCCCCTTCCCGCAAAGCTTGAGGAAATAATGAGTCACGCTTTCCAGAACTGCCACAGGCTTAAAAATGTCAAGTTCCCGGATAGCCTTACCTCTATAGAAAGCAGCGCTTTTGAGAACTGCACCAGCCTGGACTTTATTTCCCTGCCAGACAGCGTGGAATACCTGGGCAGAGATGCTTTCAGGAACTGCACCTCCCTTACAGACGTGAGACTCAGCAAAAATGAGGAATTTACCATGACGGGTTCGTCTTTTGCAAATACTCCCTGGCTTGAAAACTATGATTCTGACTGGATCATCATGGGTAACTACTTTTTCTGTTATACCGGTCATGATACAGATGTTGTTGTTCCGGAGGGCGTGAAGTGCATTGCTAAAGACGCTTTCAGGGATAACAAGAATATCCAGACCGTTCACCTGCCGGATTCACTTATGATGATACGGGAAAGCGCTTTTGAGGGCTGTACTAACCTGAGATACGTCAATATTCCCGACCATGTGGGTATGATAGAGTATTACGCTTTCCGTGACTGCACGATGCTTGACGATATCGAACTGCCGGAAGAACTGCAATTCATCGGCACTGAAACATTTTCCGGCTGTGAGTGCCTGAAAGATGTGTATATCCCCGACAAAGCGGCTAAGGCTATTTCAAGGCATACTTTTATCGGTACTCCTTTTGAAAGCGATATCCTCGCAATCAGAAGCGATGAATTTGTAGTTATTAAAGGTGTACTTTCCAGCTACTACGGCGAAGATACTGAGATAGATATACCGGACGATGTAAGGATCATCGGTTCTAATGCATTTACCAATATGCCCATAGAATCTGTACATATCCCGGAGGGTGTGCAGGAGATAGGATTATACGCTTTTTCAGAATGTACTGAGCTTGAAAATGTTGATTTCCCGGCATCACTCCTGAAAATAGCAGACTTTGCGTTCAAGGGCTGCAAGCATATGAGCAGAGATGATGTCCCTGACTACGTTACGGACGTTGGTAAATACGCATTTGGTAAATCCCCAGACGATAATCTGAGTTATCTGAACGATAACCAGGACAATAACAAAAATAATTAACGAAAGGAGTGGATCATCATGTCCAACTCAACACAGCTTATCAACTTCGGAGGTCTTTCCTGCGTAAGACTTATTTCCGGCGGCTACGAAGCACTTATCGCTTACGAAGTCGGCTCAAACGTTATCCGCCTGCGTGATAACAGCAAGGAAGTGGATTTCTTCCGCTTCGACCCCAATAATACCGCCGATATCATCAAGGGTTCACCTGAGGTATGGGGTCTGCCTACTCTTTACCTGCCTAACCGTTTTGCTGACGGTGTCCTGAAAACCTCTGACGCTGTTTACCAGCTTCCCGTGAACGAGAAAGCTCCCTATAATAACCATATCCACGGCTTCATTCACAAGAGAGTACACCAGGTGATCGAGCATAACTCTGATAGCAACTGTGCATGGCTGAAAACACGCTACGTTTACGACGAGAACGACGAGTTCTTCCAGTATCTCCCTGTACCTTTCGTGGCTGAGTATACTTTCACACTCTCCGAGAACGGTCTGGAGCAGGATATCACATTCACAAACACTTCCGGAAGCAAGGTTCTGCCTATGTCACTGGCTTCACATACCGCTATCAAAGCACCTTTCGTTGACGGCGCTAAAGAGAGCGATATCCGCCTGACTGTTCCGATTGGAAAGAAGTGCGAACTGAACGAGAGATGGCTTCCTACCGAGAAGATGAAGTCTCTGACTATGTGGGACTTGGAGTATAAGAGCGGTAACAAGTGCCCCGTTCTCCAGGACATCAACAATGATATGTACACCGGCGAGTACGCTGACCTTGACCATGAGAAGTTCCACGGCATCATCGCTGAGGATATCGCAAGCGGCAAGAAGCTGTGCTACGAAGTTTCTGAGGAGTACAAGTTCTGGATAATCTGGAATGACAGAGGTTTCAACCACTACTTCTGCCCTGAGCCTATGACAGCAATGATCGACGCTCCTAACCTGAGTCTGCCTGCTGACGTTTCCGGCTATGTGGAAGTAAAGCCCGGCGACAGCTTCACTGCTCACCAGAGATTCTTCACAAAATAAATTATTCAAAGCGCTCGTCCTTTACTGGACGGGCGCTCTTTTTGTAACAGCCTCATGCAGTAAAAATGGATTGTGGTTTTTGCCAAAATTCCCGGCGGAGTACTCCCGATTTTATGCCGTATAGCAGAATTAAGGTGAAATTTGTGTGACGTGCCGTGTTTTGATTTGCAAATGAGTCTTAATCATGTTATAATAAAATGATTAAGAATAATGCCTTATAAAAGGAGTAGATATATGACCACTGAAACTTTGCTTCACTATGATGCCCCCGCCGAGGACTTCAACCAGGCTCTCCCTGTGGGTAACGGCAGGATAGGTGCTATGGTTTTCGGAAAACCCGAAAAGGAACTTATCCGCCTTAATGAGGATTCTATCTGGTCAGGCGGCTTGCGCCACCGTATAAATCCCGATGCACTGGAAGGACTTGAAGAAGTCCGCAGCCTTATACGTGAGGGCGATATCCCGGCTGCCGAAAAGACAGCCTTCGAGAAAATGCAGGGCGTTTCACCTAACAGCCGCCATTATATGCCCCTGGGCGATCTCTCCATTGAAATGGAACTGCCCGGTAAGGCGAGGGAGTACTGCCGTCAGCTTGACCTCTCTGATGCTGTTACCGAGTGCAGCTTCACCTGCGACGGTATCCGCTTTACAAGAAGCGTTTTCGCTTCTGCGCCGGATCAGGTCATCGTTGTTAAAATATCCGCTGACCAGCCCGGCGCTGTCACTTTTTCTGCCAGCATCGACGGCAGAGACGACTACTACGACGACAACCGCCCCTGCGCTCCGGATATTATCCGCTATACCGGCGGTACAGGAAGCCGTGACGGTATCTTCTTCGCCGCTTGCCTGGGCTGCAAAGTCAAGGGCGGAAATATGCGTACCCTTGGCGGAAAAATAACCGTTACCGGCGCTGATGAGGCAATGCTTGTGATATCAGTCCGCACAAGCTTCTATACCGAGGACTTCGAGGAGGCTGCAAAGGCTGACGCAAGGGCTGCCCTTGACTGTGACGCTGATGAACTTTACCGCCGCCATGCTGATGACTACCGTGAGCTTTTCGGCAGAGTGGAACTGAACCTGTGCAACAACAGCACTTCCGAAGCTGTCACACTTACCACCGACAAGCGCATTGCCCGTCTGAAAGGCGATGTCCTGGATACTAAGGACTGCGAGCGCCTTATCCACGATAATAAGCTTATCGAGCTTTACTTCAATTTTGGAAGATACCTGATGATATCCGCCAGCCGTCCCGGTACTCAGCCTATGAACCTGCAAGGTATCTGGAACGAGGATATGTGGCCGGCTTGGGGAAGCAGGTATACTATTAATATAAACACCGAAATGAACTACTGGCCTGCTGAAAGCTGTAACCTGTCTGAGTGCCACCTGCCGCTGTTTGATCTGCTGGAGCGTGTCTGCGAGAATGGTCACATCACCGCAAAGGAAATGTACGGCATAGACAAAGGCTTCGTGTGCCACCACAATACCGACATCTGGGGAGATACCGCTCCCCAGGATCTATGGATGCCGGCTACTATATGGCCTATGGGCGGCGCTTGGCTCGCTCTCCATATCTTCGAGCATTATGAGTATACCCTCGACAAGGACTTCCTTGCGGATAAGTACCATATCCTCCGTGATGCGGCACTGTTCTTCACTGAGTACCTCACCGAGAATTCTTCCGGTCAGCTTGTTACCTGCCCGTCAGTTTCCCCGGAGAATACCTACATCACCGACAAGGGCGTTAAAGGCTGTCTCTGCGAAGGTCCGTCTATGGATTCGCAGATGCTTACAGTCCTGTTCAATGATGTTATCAAGGCTTCGGATATACTGGGTACTGATAAGGAGTTGGCAGCGCAGCTTGGTGAACTGCTGAAAAAGCTCCCTCAGCCTGAGATAGGAAAGTACGGTCAGATCAAGGAGTGGGCTGTAGACTATGACGAGGCTGAGATAGGTCACAGGCATATCTCTCACCTTTTCGCACTCCACCCGGCTGACCTTATATCCCCGGAAAAGACTCCGAAGCTGGCAAATGCCGCAAGAGCCACCCTGGTCCGCAGACTTATCCACGGCGGCGGTCATACCGGCTGGAGCTGTGCGTGGATAACTAATATGTGGGCAAGACTTTATGACGGACGTATGGTATACGAAAACCTGAAAAAACTTCTCGCCCATTCCACTAATCCGAATATGCTGGATATGCACCCGCCTTTCCAGATAGACGGAAACTTCGGCGGTATCGCCGCTATCGCAGAGGCTCTGCTCCAGAGTACCTGCGGTGAGATAAAGCTGCTGCCGGCTCTGCCTGACGAGTGGCAGCAGGGAAGTGTCCGTGGTCTGCGTGCAAAGGGCGGATTCAATGTTGACATCGACTGGGAGGACGGCAAGCTTGTTTCGGCCGTCATCACTTCCCTCAAGGGTCAGCCCTGCCGCCTGAGACTTGGCTGCGTGGCAAGTATATTATGCGAGGGCGAAACTGTTGGCTCACGCATCGAGGACGGCGCTATCATATTCAATACTATCAAGGGCAAGGCGTATACCGTCAAAGCCTGATATCTAATGCGTAATTATATGTGTTCGCCTTAATTACGAATTACGCATTACGCATTACGAATTGATAAGAAAGGTTTATTATGGATCTTAAAAAGATAATCGCCCTGACTTCTGCTGTAGTTATCGCTGCGGCAGGAGTTGCGGGCTGTTCAAAGAAAGGCGGCAGCAGCGACAGCGATGAGGATATTATCGCTGAGGACGCAACAGCTGCTACTACCCGAAGCCATAAACTTCCGGCTGAGGGTGAGAAAGTAGACACTTACCCGGATTACCCTATCTCATACCCTGAGATCGAGGAAAAAGACACCGGCGACCGCTACGAAGCCGAGGACGCAAAACTTACCGACGGTCTGCGTGTGGAGGGTACAAAGGAAGAACCTGCTACAAACGAGGACGGCGAGGTCATCGAGGAGGAGGAAACCGCTGAGGACGAGGAAACTACTACTCAGCCTACCACCGAAAATGTCGATCCGCTTTCAAAATTCAGCGGAAAAGGCTACGTCACCGGCTTCAAACCCGACGGCAGCAGCTATGCTACTTTTGAGGTGAACGCCCCCAGTAACCAGCACTACGACCTGTCTTTCAGCATCGCTTCTCAGCGCCTTGTGAACTGCCGTGTGGCTGTTAACGGCGTGGAGGTAAGCACTTTCAAGACTATGGACGACGGTGAATTCACCCTCATTACCCTCTATGGCGTATTCCTTACCAAGGGCAAGTCCGAGATAGAACTGCGCCCGGAGGACGGCAATATCTGCCTGGATTACCTGAGAGTAGTCAACAATACCTCCCTTAGCAAGATAAGCTACGATGCCGGCGACGATCTTACCAACGAGAATGCCGGCGACAGCGCAAAGCAGCTTATGTCTTTCCTTACCGAAAACTACGGAAAGTACATCCTCACCGGTCAGTACGCTTCAAGCCCTGACAACGAGGAAATAGAACTTATCTACCGCACTACCGGAAAGTACCCGGCTGTAAGATTCTCAGCTATGCACAATTCCGGCAGTTCCTTCGATGATACCTTCATGGACATTGATGCCTGCGCTGACTGGTACAGAAACGGCGGTATCGTGGGACTTATGTGGTACTGGGAATCCCCGGACGCTAAAAAGCCCTCAGTTTACGCTGAGGAAACCGACTTCAAGCTTTCCGATGCGGTGACTGACCAGAATATCGCTACAATGTCTCAGGAGGAGATCCGTGAACTTTACGCCAAGAAGAAGATCTCCGAACAGTGCTACGGTCTGATTCTGGATATTGATAATATGGCAGGTCAGCTTCTTACCCTGAAAAAGAAGGGCATACCCGTTCTCTGGCGACCTCTCCATGAGGGCTACGGCGACTGGTTCTGGTGGGGCGCAAGCGGTACAGATGCTTACAAATGGCTCTGGCAGCTTATGTATACCCGTATGACCGAGTACTTTGAACTGGACAACCTTATCTGGATATGGAACGGTCAGAGCGACACCACCCTCGTTGACCAGGCTACTTTTGATATCGCATCAATTGATATATATATGAAGCCAGACAAGGATTTCGGCAGCCGCTATGAGCAGTTCCTTGCAATGCAGAATATGGTTGGTAAGAATAAACTCATAGCCCTGAGCGAGTGCAGCAGCATTCCGGACATCGACGCTTCATTCCGTGATAATGCGGTATGGTCGTTCTTCGGACTCTGGTACGGCAAGTACCTGCGTAACGACAAGGGCGAGCTTTCTGAGGAGTTCACCTCAAAGGACGCTCTTATAAGGGCGTATAACTCCGACGGCGCACTTACCCTTGACGAGTATATCAAACTCCGTGGCGGCGAGCCGCTCTCTACCGGCACCACTTCCGCCTCCACTACCGCTTCCACAACTACAGCTTCGGCTGATACCACTGAAACCACCGCCGCTAATACCAATACCGAAACGGCTGAAACCGAACAGGACGGCGGTAATAACGAAGAAAATACAGAAACTACTGCCGCTGAATGATAGTGAGGTGACGGCATGAATCAGGAATACCAGACAGCACGCCCCCTTTCCCCGGAACAGAACTCCCTTGTCAAGAATATGCTTGACGAAGTAGGAGCTTCACAGTATAAGACAGTCAGCTTTCGTCTTGAGGATACACTGATGCTGCTCCCTTTCCCGGAGTACTACGATCTTTTCCTCCTTATGGAGGACGACTTCAAGATGTTCAACACCGCTTCAAAGCGCACATTCACCTTTCTTCGCTGCGAAGCGGAGGACGCTGCGGAAAAAGCCGGTAAGTCTACGCTCGATACCATTTACAATATACTCATGAAGAAAGCCGGTATAACCGAGAAAGCCAGAGATACCCTCAAGGCAAGGGAGTGCGAACTGGTAACATTCTTCGCTTCCCCACGTTCTTTCGGCAAGCAGCTTTTCGACAGGGCAAGGCATCGGAAAAAGCGCATCGCCATTGTGACTGATTCCATTTACCCCAGAAACGTCATTGCAAATATCATCGCCCACTGCGGCTATGATAGCTGCAATGAACTGATGCTTACAAGAGGGTCGGGAAAGTCCGCCGGAGAGATCATCGACCTTATCATGGAAAAGACCCATACTTCTGCCGGAAAACTCCTCCACATAGGCAGCAGCATCGAAAGCGATGTGGAGGCAGCTATCCTCAAAGGCTGCAAGTCGCTGCTGATAACGCCGGTAGTGCCGCTTATGGTGAAGTCCGGCAGACTGCGTGGGTGGGTGCAGTCGAAGAAGCTTTTCGACTACGATACTTCCCAGTATCTTGCGCTGCATTGCGCTTTCGGCATCTACGCCGCATATGCCTTTGATGTTCCTCAGAATAAGCAGCCTCACAGTGATTTCTGTGACGATGAGTATATGCTGGGATTCATCACCCTCGGCGCACTCAGCCTTACAAAGTTCGATGACCAGGGCAGCGACCTGAGGCGTACTATCAAAAAGGCTCTGGAAGAAAACCCGAAATGTGCCGCCGGCGCTGAGGATTTCCGGAAGATATTCAGGGCGGATTTTGCCGATTTCCTGGACAAATTCGGCTACAAGGGCTGCGAGATGCCTTTTGAGTTCCTGCTTCTGCACAGCGCTGTCGGCGACCGTATGCTTCTGGACCGCCAGCTTCAGCCCTTTGAACTGCAAGCCTGGACAGACGTTACCACCGACCCGGATACTGCACCGGTATACGGCAGGCAGGTCAGCAAGAGTGCCGCACAAAAGCTGGCGGATAAGATGTTCCCGCCGGGTACAAAAGTACGCACGATAGCTGACAATATGCTTGACGCTATGAAGCGAAAAACCTTCGGCGGCAAAAAAAATTCCGACCAGAACTGAACAAATACCTGAAAAACGCCGTTTCTTCGGCAGAATTCGACAGCAGATAACGGCAAACTCCGACAAGCACTGACAGAAATCGACACTTCTTCGATATGACTTCAAAATTCGACGTTTTACGTCAATTTTCGACGTTGAAATCTCCTGAAAACTGTGATATTATAGAATTATAGTCAATATGCAGAAAATAATGGAGGTAAGAAAAGTATGAACAGTAAGATAAAAGTGCTTATCGGAGACGATTCAGCCGGTACAGGGGTAAGTATGGCGAATAAGCTGAGAGAACGTGGAATGTACGCCTATACAAGACGGAAGGATTACAACGTTATCATCGACTCCATCAGCAAAGATCCCCCGGATGTGGCTGTGCTTGACGTTACTACCCAGAACGGCGATGCTGTTGCTATTATGAAAAGCGTCAGAAATCTGGGTGTGAAGTCGCCGGTATTCATTATTACATCTTCCTACGACAACGAGTTCATAGAGCGTCAGGTAATGGAAAACGGCGCATCGAAGTTTCTTCTCAAGCCCTATGATGCTGACGACCTCTGCACTGCGATAAGTTCAGCAATGGGCGGAAAAAGCGGCGATCTGACCGACGATCTGGAGATAGTCATAACCGATATTATCCACCAGCTCGGAGTCCCGGCGCATATCAAAGGGTATCACTACCTGCGTACTGCGATACTCTACTCCATCGAGGACAAGACGCTTCTTGACAGCGTTACAAAACTGCTCTACCCGACTGTAGCATCTATATACGATACTACCTCCTCACGGGTGGAAAGGGCTATCCGCCATGCTATCGAAATAGCGTGGAACAGAGGAAACGTGGATACCCTCAACTCATTCTTCGGCTATACAGTCGATACAGCCAAGGGCAAACCTACCAATTCTGAGTTCATTGCCCTTATTACTGATAAACTGTGCCTGAGGTACAAATCGGCACTGAAAAAAGTATAAAGGAGAGATACATATGTCATTCAGACAGATACCCATTACTGAACTTAACTTCAACCCATTCACAAAGATAGGTAAGGAGTGGATGCTCCTGACAGGCGGCACTATGGACAGTTTCAACACCATGACTGCTTCCTGGGGACAGCTTGGCGTTCTCTGGAATAAGAACGTGCTTACCGCTTATATCCGCCCCAATCGCTATACTTTCGATTTTGTTGAGAAAGGCGAGTACTTCACCGCTTCATTCTTTGGCGAGGAGTACAGACAGGCACTCTCATTCTGCGGCTCACACTCCGGCAGAGACTGCGACAAAATGGCTGAGACAGGACTTGTTCCCGCAGAAGTAGGCGGAGCAGTCGGATTTGAGCAGGCTGATATGGTACTTGTACTCCGTAAGCTTTACAGCTACGACCTTTGCGGCGAGGGTTTCCTTACAGATGACGGTCTGAATGAGCAGTTCTTCGGCAAAGACCCCTACCACAGAGCATACATCTCCGAAATAGTTGGAGTTTACGTAAAGGAATGATCTGTTACCCGGAGGCGTTTTCACATACGAAAGCGCTTCCGGAATTTTTTTGCCTGAAAAAATCAATATTTTTTACTTTGTCAATATTATGTTAAATTCTAATTTTAATGTAGTGTTCTATTGACTTTATAGCGTGATTCTGGTATAATGTGCATAAAGATAATGTATTACATAATAGGCGTGTAATATGTTTTTATCAATTAAAAAGGAGGCTCTTTTATTATGAAGAACAAAAAGAAACTGTTCCGCCCTGCGGCAGCTGTACTCTCAGCAGCTATGGCACTCACCTCTGTGCCCGCCGCTGCACCAGGAACAGCCCATGCTGAACTCTCAACAGTCGAGGGCTATTATCTCCGTGGCGACGTTGTGAAAAATGTCGGAGTTACTGCCGTTGATGCAAGTGCTATCCAGGAGTATGATGCTCGTATACTTAATCTTGATGATACACAGGTACTTGCTGCTGATGCAAATGCTGACGGCAGCGTAAGTATCTCAGATATCGTTGAGGTACTTGTATGGGTTGCCGGCAGAGATAAGGCTATCAGCCCTGTCGGTGAATATGTACAGCTTGGTACTAAGGACGTTCCGATCATTGCTTTCACTGATGTACGCACCGATTCCTATTTCAACTACACTGCTGTTGCTGACGGCGCTCAGAAGCTTCGTTTCAGACACGCTGCCGGTTCAAGCGGTAAGATAAACGTTATCGTTGACGGTAAGATGCAGTATACCGCTGACATCACAAGCGGTAATGAAACTATTGTCGTTCCGGAAATGTCAGTGGGCAGCCATATCGTTATGTTTACTTCCGACGCTGGCATCACAGGTGTTCAGGCTTGCTCTGCTACACTGTTACCTGACGACGGCGTTGCTGTTGATGTTCCTCTGCCTACCACCACTTCCCCTGAGGAGACCGTTACCACAACTACCACCACATTGGCAACTACCGAAACTACCACTACAACAACTACTACAGAAGTTACTCCCCCTGCACCTCAGGTAAGATACTATGCTGCTGACGCAAATATCATCGGCGGTGTGGCTGAGACTACAAACGAGGGCTACGAAGGCGCTAACGGCTATGCCAACGTGAATAACGAGGTAGGCAGCGCTGTTGAGTGGACTGTTACTGCTGAAGACAGCAACTATGAACTGGTATTCCGCTATGCTAACGGCGGCGCTGACCAGAACCGTATCATGCAGCTTGTTCTGAATGGCTCTGATGACCTGTACTACATCGACTTCAACAGTACCGGCGCTTGGACTACATGGGATACAGGTTCTATCGTTGTTAAGCTCAAAGAGGGCGAGAATACTATCAAGCTTATCTCTACCACCGAAAACGGCGGCCCGAACCTTGACTACGTTGAACTGGTCAAGACAGATAAGGAAGCTGCTGAACCGGTAACTCCCGTTGAGGGCGAGCGCTACTATGCTATCGACGCTAAGACCTATAAGGGCTGGAGCGAGACTTCCAACGCTGGCTTTGCCGGTACTGCTTACTATAACTACGATAATACCGAGGGAAGCTATGTTGAATGGACTGTTGAAGTTCCCGCTGACGGCAACTATACCGCCGATTTCCGCTACGCTAACGGTACTGACGTTAACCGCCAGGTAAAGCTTATCGTAAACGGCGACAGAGAGTATGGTCAGTACGTTGACTTTAATGGTACAGGCGCTTGGACTACCTGGGACGATGCTACCGCTACTATCGCTTTGAAGAAGGGTACTAATACTATCAAGGCTGTAGCTACAACTTCCGGCGGCGGCCCGAATATGGACTACCTGGAACTTTCCACTACAGGCGATGCTGCTCCTCATGTAAAGGCTACAAAGGGCGAGCATATGGAAACACTGTCCAGAGGTGTTACCTCCGCTCACGCTAAGAACGGCAACCTTGTAAGCTGGAGACACTTAGCTACCGACAACGAGCAGACTACTTTCAAACTCTGGAGAATAAGAGAATCCGGCAATACTCTCCTGGGCGAGTTCACTATGGACGACGCTTCCAACTACTTTGACAGCGAGGGTACTGCTACAGATGTATACACTATCGACACATTCGTAAACGGCGAGAATACCGAATTCGCACAGGTATCACTGAACTTCCCCAACACCAACGGCGGACAGTCCGGTGCTTACTTCGATATTCCTACTCAGACTCCTCCCGGAGGTAAGACTCCTACAGGCGAGGAATATACCTACACCGAAAACGACTGCTCAGTTGGCGACGTTGACGGCGACGGTCAGTATGAGGTATTCGTTAAGTGGGATCCTTCAAACTCCAAGGATAACGCTAATGCCGGCTATACTGGTCCGGTAATCATCGACTGCTACAAGCTGGACGGCACTCTCCTCTGGCGTGTTGACCTGGGCGTAAATATCCGTGCTGGCGCTCACTATACCCAGTTCATGGTATACGACTTCGACGGCGACGGTAAGGCTGAGATGATCTGCAAGACTGCTGACGGCACTAAGGACGGTCAGGGCAACTACATCGGCGACAAGTCCAAGGACTACAGAATGTCCGGACAGGTTGACGGCAAGCGAGGCGATCCAACTGGTAAGATACTCAGCGGTCCTGAGTACCTGACACTGTTCGACGGTATGACTGGTAAGGCTCTGGATACAGTTGACTACGTTCCCGGCAGAGGCGACGCTGATGCATGGGGAGATACCTACGGCAACCGTGTTGACAGAATGACAGGCTGCGTAGCTTACCTTGACGGCGTGAACGCTTATGCTTGCTTCGGCAGAGGCTACTACACAAGAATGGCTATGACTGCATGGGGCGTTAAGAACGGAAAACTCAGCCAGTACTGGGCTTGGGATACAGGTCACAATGTTTCCGCAAAGGGCTACGGTGACGGTAACCACCACTGCATGGGCGCAGACGTTGACGGCGACGGCAAGCAGGAAGTAGTTTGCGGCTCTGTTATCATCGACGACAACGGACAGGTTCTCAATACCACAAGCCTTGCTCACGGTGACGCTATCCACATCGGCGACTTCGACCCCTCTAATCCCGGTCTTGAGATATTCCAGTGCCTTGAGGACGCAACTCACCCCAATGGTACTGCTGTAAACTATGGCGTTATCCTCCGTGATGCCGCTACCGCAAAGGTACTGTTTAGAGAGACAGCCGCCGGCGATACCGGAAGATGTATCGCTGATAACATCATTTCAGGCAACGGCGGTGCAGAAATGTGCGGCTCACACAGCGGCAACGTTTACTCCGCAACCGGCGACCACAGCGTAGTATGCCAGTGGAGCGACATTACAAAGTGGGGTCAGAACTCCGTGATTTACTGGACAGACTTGGCAGAGCGTGCAGTTCTTGACAGAACAATGGCTGACCAGTACGGCAGGGGCAGAGTATTCACCGGCGACGGCGTAACATACAACAACTACACCAAGTCCAACGCCTGCCTGACCTGCGACCTGACAGGTGACTGGCGTGAAGAAATGATAATGCGCAAGTCCGACGGCGGTCTGAGAGTGTTCACCACCACATTCACATCAAGCTACAATATCTATACTCTCATGCACAATCCTCAGTACAGAGTACAGGTAGCTTCCCAGAATAACGGCTACAACCAGCCTCCTCACACTGACTTCTACCTGGATTCACAGGAGTATGTAAGACCTGAGGAACACGATATCTGGACTAACTGATAACAAAAATATCCTCCCCCGGAATCCGAGGGAGGATTTTTTGATTTGTCCCTTATAAAACGTATTAGTGCAGATAATACGAAATAAGAGATTTTTTGTTCGATATGCCGAAAAAGAAAGCCCCTGCCGAAGCAGGAGCTTTTTTGTGTGATATATGGAACTTGCTCAGAACTTGATGTCAACGCTCTTGGAAAGCGGCTCAGCAGGCTTCTTCTTGGGGAGAGTGATAGCAAGGATACCGTTCTTATACTCAGCGTCGATGTTCTCAGCGTCCACGTCGGAGATATCGAAGCTTCTCTTATATGAGCCCTTATTGCGCTCTCTGCGGATATACTTGATTTCCTCAGCGTTTTCCTCAGCCTTATGCTCAGCAGTGATAACCAGAAGGTCGCCGTTTATATCCAGATTGATCTCGTCCTTTTCAAAGCCGGGGAGTTCAGCTTCAAGGATGTACTTGTCCTCAGCCTCGATGATATCTGTGCGGCAAGCTACTGCGGGCATACTATCGCCGTTGCCAAATGCTCTGTCCAGCTCGTTAAGAGCGCCGATAACGTTGTACAAACCTCTGTCAAAGATTGAACCATACATAAAAACATACCTCCTGAAAATAGTCTTGGTTGACCGTTTTGGATAAGCCGTTTACTTCTCCCTTACGGTGATTATATAATACCCCTGGTATGTGTGCGTATTATGTAGGAAAGGTGATAGAAAGATGAAATTTAGCACTCTTAGCGTATAAGTGCTAACACTCTATGGCAGAGAGTGCTAAATGAGCAGGAGGCTGCAAACAACGCAATACAGGGCAAAAGTGACCGTTTTCCTGGGAAGTCGGTAATGGATAAAATGGGAAGTGTAAAAGGTGTGGTGGCTGATCGTTGCGATCAGATGCGATCCCGATGATTAAAGAGACATTCTATGCGGTCGGATATTCCTGTGAACGTATTTACAAAAGCGTCCTCTACAGTCTGATAGGCGTTAACGTTTGCAGATACAGTCTTTTTCCAGATATTCGGGCGGTCGATGATGATATGTTCCATGTCCTGCATAAGCCTGTCGCAAGGAGTAGTGAATTCTATCCTGCCGGACACCTCTGCACATATCCCCATTTCACCCATTTCCTCAGCAAGTGCGTTAATGTAGCACTCGCTCTCAAAATCCTGTACGAAGTCGATGGTGAAATATCCTCCGGAGCAGGTCATATTCAGAACCAGCCCGTCTGATCCGTTCGAGAAAAGGTGAACGGAGTCCACATACTTCTCGTTTGAACCCAGATTGAACTGCCCGATGTAACTGATAAGGTAGGTATCAAGTTTCAGTTTTTCCAGGAAGCTCAGGAGTTTCTGTTTTTTCTCATAGCTATGGAAAAGCGATACGGCGTTCAGAAGAGTGACTATCATATTCTGCTCTTTACGGCAATAATCCGGACGTCGCTGCTGCTGCATAAGGCTCTTGTAATGTTGGCAGAGTTCGGCGGTAGACATGGACTGCTGGGAAGTGCCATAGGGAAGGCTTATACTCTTGACGCAGTTCTTGAAAGTTTCCTCCATACCGAGTGCATGGCGTATATCTACAGGGAAATTGCTGTTGATAGTCCGGGTATTATCCGGGTGGAGTTTCTGAATAGCCCGGCTCATCATAACGCTGAGCAGGATTATCGGTGATGCACCGTACTGCTTGCAAAGTGCCATGAATTCCTGCTGCGGGAAGCGCATTTCATAACGGCGGTGGGAAACCGGCGGAAGTTTTGTTTCCGGCAGAATGAACGCCTTGCGGGTAATGCCCTCCACCTTTCCGGCGTTTTCCTTGTTGTAGGAAAATTTCCCGGCGCATGGCTCAGCATATTCTTCCTGTGAGACTTCCTCCTCAGCGGTGTGTATTCCGGGGATAAGGTCGGTATTGCCATAGTGTATGCGGCAGTAGTAATAGATAAGTGTTTCCAGGAAATTCTTGATTCCTCTGCCGTCGGTGAGGGCATGGTGGAAGGAGATGTTCATATTCACACCGTGGTGGGTGATGCCAATAAGGTACTCGTTATTCTCAAGGCTGCCCAGAATAGGGAGTTCCTCGGTTTCACAGGCGGTCAGGGGGAGGGGGTTCTCCTGACAGAAGAAGTCACCCTCGTACTCATAAAGTTTGATCTTGAAATAGGGGTAGCGGACGATAGCCTGCTGTAAAGCTTCGTTAAGATGGGTGTTGTCAATGTTTTCCCTGAAGCGTACCTGATATACCTCACTGGGAAAGCCTTTGCTTCTGTAAAGATAGGGCTGACCGGAGCGTATCTGCTGATTATTTTCTTTCATGATAATTCCTCGCTTTCGTGTATCTTTGCTTTCTGTAGAAAGTATACTCCGGAAATGTTTGGAGAAAGTTTATGTTATGTTTAAGTTATGTTAAAATGACAGATTGAAGCGTTGATTTTGTAGCATCGATTTGTTAAAATACAGAGAATTTTCGCAAATAAGCTTCTGTTTCTGTATAATATGCTTGCATATACTGCGAAATTGTGGTATAATAATAACTGACATATAATGTGCAAGGAGGAATATCTATGGATTTTCAGTCTTGGATAAGCAACATTGAAGGATTGGCAGGCGTTTACGCCTTTGACATATTGCCGGACGGCAGTTTCAGCGAAATAAAACTTATGGCGGTGAATAAACAGAACGAGGGTCTGATAATCCGCAGACAAGGCGTACCGGAATTCTATCCGGGCATACCTTACCGGGTGTACTGGTCGGACGTGAACTTCGAGGACTATGTCTACCGCTGCGGCAGTACGGATCAGCCGCTTTATTCCTACGTAAATGCCCACGGATTCTGGCTGAAGGGATTCTATATCCCGATAACTGAACCGGAGACTGTTTCCGCATTACAGGACAAAACCAAGCCAAGGACTGTCTACTGTCTGTACGTCCTTACCTACTCCTCTCAGGTGGACTCCGACGCTATGTCGAAACGCTCTGCAAAAGTGTCCGAAGCGATAATGAGCATTACTGTGAAACTCCACGAAACTCAGGACTACTATCAGGCTATGGCAGATACAGTAGGCGAGATACGCAAAGTCTGCGGCTCAGACCTTTGTTCGCTGTATACCGTGAACCATAGTAACCAGAAATGCGAATTCATCAATGAAAACGGCAAGAGCGTCGAGATCATGAACTGGCTTGCCAAAAGCGTAGGAAGGTCGCCATACGAAACCGCTATGTGCTGGGAAAAAGACCTTGCCAACAGCGACAGCCTTATGCTCGCTGACCTGGATCTGGTAAAAGAACGTGACCCGGCGTGGTATAACTCTCTGGTACTTTATGGAGTAGACAGCATTGTTCTTTATGCAGTCCGCTTCAATCAGGTTCTTGTGGGATTCATATGGGCGGCTAACTTCGATACCACAAAGATGCTGCAAATAAAGGAAACTCTGGAAATGACATCTTTCCTTATTGCGGTGGTTATTGCCAATCACCAGCTTGTATCAAGGCTGGAGGAAAGGAGTACCGTTGACGGTCTTACACAGGTACTCAACCGCAATGCAATGAACGAAAGAGTTGACAGGATCGTTTCCGGCGAAACTAAGAAGCCGTCTGTTATGGGCGTTATGTTCGCTGACCTGAACGGTCTGAAAAACGTCAACGATGATGAGGGACATGATGCCGGCGACAGACTTCTTTGCAGATCGGCTGCGCTTTTGAGGATAGTGTTCGATGATTATGAGATATACCGTGCAGGCGGTGACGAGTTCGTGGTTTTCTGCCCCGGCATCACCGAGGAGAAAATGGCAGAACGTGAGGCACAGCTTCGCACACTCTCTGACAATACCGACGATGTAAGCTTTGCCATAGGTACTACTTACTGTACCGGTGACTATGATATACACCTTGCGATGCGGTCTGCCGACGAGAAAATGTACAAGGACAAGAAGGCATACTACATTAAACACCCCGAAAAAGACCGCAGAAACCAGCAGCGTCAGTAATTTATAAGGCACTTCCCAGATCGGGGAGTGCCTTTTTCAGCGTGCAGTGTGTAAAAAAATTATTTTATCCACTGTTTCTTTAAAATATGAGTTGACTTGCAAAAGTCACACGTATATACTATAGTTGTATAAATATCACATAAATGTGATAGACCAAGGGGGTAATCTTATGAAAAATCATTCAATGAGCAGGATACTGGCTGCCTGCTCTGCTGCGGCAATGGTAGGAAGCATGGGAATCGCCAATCCCGGCAGGACATCGGCTTTTCAGGCTGATATCACCGATTTCGCCATTTCCGATGTTACCATGACGGACGACTACTGTACCAACGCTTTCACCAAGGAAATGGAGTACCTCATGTCCTTCGACACTGAGAAACTCCTTGCAGGTTTCAGAGATAACGCCGGTCTGAGTACCAATGGCGCTACTCGCTACGGCGGCTGGGAAAATACCAACATCGCCGGTCATTGCGTCGGTCACTACCTTACCGCTCTGGCTCAGGCTTATCAGCACCCGGAATGTACAACTGAGCAGAAGAATATTATCTTCGGACGCATCAAAGTTCTCATCGACAATATGCAGATATGCCAGCAGCATTCTCGTGGTAAAGCAGGTTTCCTCTGGGCTGCACCTGTTCCCTCCGACGGAAACGTGGAGCGCCAGTTTGACCGTGTGGAGATAGGTAAGGCTAATATTTTCGATGACGCTTGGGTGCCCTGGTACACTATGCACAAACTCATTGCCGGTCTGGTGGATATCTACAAGGCTACCGGCTATACTCCGGCTAAGGACGTGGGTTCATCACTGGGCGACTGGGTATTCAACAGAGTAAGCCGCTGGAACGACCAGACCAGAAATACTGTCCTCTCCATTGAGTACGGCGGTATGAACGACTGTATGTACGACCTGTACTCCATCACCGGCAAGGACTCACACGCTGCGGCGGCACATTACTTTGACGAGGACGCTCTTTTTCAGAAGGTAATGAACGGCGGACGTGATGTATTGAATAACCGCCACGCCAATACTACTATCCCTAAGTTTATCGGCGCTCTGAAAAGATATACCGTTCTGGACGGAAAAACTGTGAACGGTCAGAAGGTGGACGCTTCCGCTTACCTTAAATACGCCGAAACTTTCTGGGATATGGTAACTACTCACCATACCTATATCACTGGCGGCAACAGCGAATGGGAACACTTCGGCAAGGACGATATCCTTGACGGCGAGCGTACCAACTGCAACTGTGAGACTTGTAACTCATACAATATGCTCAAGCTGTCCCGTGAACTTTTCAAGATAACCCACGACAGCAAATATATGGACTTCTATGAGAATACTTACTATAACTCCATTCTCTCCTCGCAGAACCCTGAAACCGGTATGACTACCTACTTCCAGCCTATGGCTACAGGTTACTTCAAGGTATACAGCACTCGCTGGGACAAGTTCTGGTGCTGTACCGGAAGCGGTATGGAAAGCTTCACAAAACTTGGCGACACCATTTATATGCACGACGATGACACAGTCTATGTCAACTTCTACCAGAGTTCTATCCTTGACTGGGCTGACAAGGGAGTTACCCTCACTCAGGAAAGCAATATCCCTGACGGCACTTCCGTTAAGTTCACTGTAAAGGGCAGCGCTCCTCTTGATATGCGCTTCCGTATCCCCGACTGGATAGACGGAAGTATGGGCGTTACCGTAAACGGCACAAAGTACAGCTACAAGACCGTAAATGGCTACGCTGACGTTTCCGGAAACTTCTCCAGCGGCGATGTTATCGAGTTGAATATTCCCTCAAAGGTAAGGGCTTATTCTCTGCCGGATTCTCCTGACGTTTACGGCTTCAAGTACGGTCCCCTCGTCCTCAGCGCTGAACTTGGCAAGGAGGATATGAAGACCGACAGCACAGGTATGTGGGTAACTATCCCCAAGGAGAAAAAAGTAGCTACAGAAACTATCAAGCTTGGCAAGGAAGGTCAGTCCGTTACCTCGTTTATGAATGAGATAAACGACCACCTCGTCCGTGAACCGGGTACTATGCGCTTTACCCTTAATGATACCAGCATGAAGCTGACTTTCACTCCCCACTATCAGCAGTACCAGCAGCGCTATGGCATCTACTGGAAGTTTGTCCCCAACGGAACTGTTATTGAGGAACGCCAGCCCCGTGCCAAGATCTCCGTTTCCGATACCGTTCAGCCCGGTTACGGTCAGTACGAAAGCGATAACCTCCACGGTATGGTGGAGACTGGTTCTGTTGGCATTACCAACGACAGTACATACCGCTATGTGAAGAACGGCGGCTGGTTCACTTACAGAATGTCTGTTGATGATACCGCACCTTCCCTGAGACTTCACATAAAACTCCGCAAGACCGACAACGGCAAGACTCTGAAAGTAAGAGTGGGTGACGCAGTCCTCTGGGCTGGCACTCTTGACTACAGCGGAAACGCTGATGTTTATGACCAGTATATCACTATTCCCCAGGACGTTCGTGACCGCTGCACTTACAGCCTTACTGCTGACGGAACTGAACACAGCGTACTCGATGTGACTTTCTCCTCCAACGACGGCAGCAAGGAGTCCGCTAAGGTATGCGACTTCATATATATGGAAGCAGTCCGCCCGGTATACGAGAGTACTAATGAAATAGCTTACTACGTTGACTGCGGCGACCATAATTCCGATACCATTACCGGCAGAGACAGACTGGGTATGTACAACAGCGTTACAGAACAGCTTTACGGCGCTGATGAAGTTACCGGAAAAATGTGGGGACTTATCGACGACCCTACCGACCAGTACAAGGGTTCATCCAGAAGCCGTGGACTGTATACTGCAAATACATGGTGCGATGAGGCTAATACCGCTGATAATGCGGAAAAGTCATCAAGTTTCCGCTACACCAAGAACCAGTATGAGAACAATATCGCCCGCCACCTGGACTACAGTTTCGAGCTGCCTAACGGTACTTACTCTGTTGAGATGTGCTTCTGCGACCCCTGGGGCTGCTCCAAAAATCCTACTGCCTACGCTAACCTGGGCAAGGACAGCGAAAGCGTCATCGTGAAAAATGCTCCCACAAACAGAACTGCCGTAAGCGGCGATGTTAAGGTAACTGACGGCAATCTTACCGTTAACCTGCGTTCAGATGATAAGGCTATTAACATTTGCTATATCCTTATCAAGCCCATTGAAACTGATGCCGCTCCTACGACTGGCAGAAAGGGCGATGTAAACCTGGACGGAAGCGTTAACGTTGCTGACGGCGTGCTTATGCAGAAATACCTGCTTGGCGGCGAAAAACTCTCCGGCGAACAGGCTTACGCTGCCGACATAATCTCCGATGCTAAGCCCGATTCCTTCGATATGATATCCCTCAGAGAAATGCTTAGCAAGTAACATACCAAAAATGCCCCGGATATTTTTCCGGGGCATTTCTCATTCCGTGAGCAGATGTATTAACCTTAAATCTTCTTAAAAAGCCCTTTAAGCTGAGCCGTACTCATACACTCCAGTTCGTAGGAAGCATCAAGCAGGGCATCGAGGTTTTCTTCGTTGTACTCTATTTCCTTGGAAAGCGACTTAGCGTCCAGAACCTTGTCCTCAAAGCTGCATTTACCTGTTTCAGCACGCCTGCACCGCCATAGCATACTTACAACCCAGGTGCAAACAGCAGTCAGCTTCACCCGGCTAAGTACGTCCAGGTCATCGACCGCTTTAAGGTAGTAGCGGAACAGGAAATAACCAGCTATGCGCCGAAGTTCCGGGTAGTCCTCCTTTGGGATATCACCTACAGTGGGAAGAACCTCCTTTATCCGCTCAAGGCGTGGTATCCAGTCAGGGGACATGGGCTCCAAGGTGCAGAGGAAGCTGAGTATTTCCTCAGGTTGAGGAGCATTTACTGGTATCTCCTCGTGGTAAAGGTCAGCCGTATCCCAGTTATCCATATCAATAAGCGCCTGCCGCTTTTCAGCATAGTCAAGCAGAAGCTGCACAGCTTCCGGGAGGTCATTCTCCGCAATAAACTGCAAAAGCACGTTTCTATCATAACTCAGACGCTCAAAGACCGTCAAATCAGGCGGATCAGTGGGATCTTCGGTGATATCGCTTTCCACGATAGCCATATCACGGGAAAGTATCAGCCTTGCCGCAGCCTCGCAGCAAAGTCCCACGCCGCCCTCCTTGATATCCCCGAACCACTCATAGTAGCGTGGGTGATCGGTACATATCTGGCACAGGTGCGCCTCGCCCAGAGTGGTATAGATATCGCACAGATTCCGGCTATTGAGAAACGGGCAGCGTTCATCTTCGCCCAGGGTAAAGCAGCCATCGGAGATATTCCGGCGCAGTCGCTCACCAAAATCGCCGCCTACGTTGCGGTAGTAAGCGGCAGTATCCTCGTCGATATCTATTTCCCAGCCGATGCAGCAGTTATCCTGGCACTGGTCGGCGATGCATCGGAAGTCGCCGTAATAGTCAGGGGTTCTGAACCTCATACTTCACTCACACTCCATAGTTACTTTTCCCCATTATACTACATTTTTCGTTTCGGCGCAACATTTTTTCAGCGGATCATCACGGCAACAGCATTTACTTTTTGTGAAGCATTTTCTGATATACAATGGAAAACTACCGGTTTCCGTAGAAAGCCATGCGCCGGAATTATTTCCGGCGACAGGCTGGTAAGGGTCTGCACCCTCTTGGGTATTCGGAAAACTTGCCGGTAAAAATCGGCAAAGGTGGGGAAAAAGGGGGTTCAGGAAAGGGGAGTCCAGAGGGGAAAACCTAAGGGGGAAAAGGGGGAGGGAATGCCGATTTTTGTCGGGTTTAATTAGTCCCTCCCCCTTTTC
>JAGBJO010000017.1 GCA_017934425.1 Ruminococcus sp. | reverse complement strand
GGGAATGCCGATTTTTGTCGGGTTTAATTTGTCCCTCCCCCTTTTTCCACTTGGGTTTCTCCCTTTGGCAGAACGTCATGGAGACTAACAATAAACAAAAAAGAAACGGGCGACTTAAATAATTCCCAAAAAGTAAATGCTGTTGCCCTGAGGTTCTAAAACAAAAACATTGATTTCTTCGCAGAACTGTGCTATAATTAAGGCAACACCGCAAAGCCGTCAGGCGATCTTTGTGCGGTGTTGCCTTAAGTATCTGCATCATAAGGAGGCATAACTATGAATGACCAGCAGCTTATAGAATCTCTTTACGGCGAATTCTACACCGCTTTGATCGACAAAGACAATACTACTCTTGAACGTGTTATGGACGAGCATTTCGTGCTTACACATATGACCGGTCAGCGCCAGTCCCGCCAGGACTTCATTTCCGCCGTGATCGACGGCAACCTCAGCTTCTTTGCTGCCGTCCATGAGGACATCAACCTGCGTGTCATCGGCGACAGCGCATGGCTTATCGGCAAAAGCAGCGTCGATGCTGCACTTTTCAACAGCAGCAGACGTTCCTGGAATCTGCAAATGAAACTGTGCCTGAAAAATATCGGCGGACAGTGGCGATTCACCGAAGGACGTGTGTCTACATTTTCATGACTATACAGAAACGCTCCCTTTTTACAGGGAGCGTTTCTGCAATGTATAATGGAAATGGATAATGTGGATTTCAGGATCTATACATGGGAAGTGAAGATATCACTTTCGCATCATACTGCTGGGCTGCGAATGCGTCATCGGCATTAACACCAGAACCGGGGTCATAGCAGTCAGCATTTGCAAGGTACTGTTCTTCGATGGGGTACTTCTGCTTATTTGCGGAATACTGCAAGATAGCTACAACGTCGGAAACGGAAACCTGATAGTCGCCGTTGGCATCACCACTTACGGTGCTTTCAGCCCAGAAAAAAGCACCGATTATCAGCTTGTTGCTTATAGGATTGCGCTTGAACAGATCACACGGATAAACAATACTCTTGTAACCTTTGCTGTACTGTTCTGGAGTGCTTATGATCTTGAAGCCTATTTCGCACGGCTTCTCAGCCTGAATGAGTATATCGTCCTCAAAGCCCCTATCGCCCGTTGTGTATGTACCCAGTGAGGTAACTACATCGGCAGGGTCATCGTAGTAATGCATATAAAGCTCGAATTCAGCCCCGCTAATTTCCTTGAATATTTCATTATCAGCTATCGAAACGTATACTGTTACATATGAGTTATACGGATAAGCTGCTTCTGCCGGGTCTGTGGTTGTGAACTCTGGCATAGTTGTGGCTTCGTATGGATCAGAAGTCGCTGTAGTCGTGGTCGTCGCTGCTGTTTCAGAATCAGGATTTACTGTAGTCATAGCCACGCCGTCTACGATAGGGACAAAGCCTATACAGCGCCTGTCCAGACCGCTTTCAGCAATATAATTGTTGAGTATTGCAACTACGTTTACGCCGGTATCAGCGTTATACTCAATAACGACCGGTGCATAACCCGGATATGTTGCGTTGCTGACAACCTTTGCAGGCAGGTTATTTTCCTGTATAAATGCTTTCAGGCTATCACGGATAACCAACAGATCCGAGAGCGGTACTACAGTGGTAGTCGTGGTGGATTCCGATTCAGAGGGGAGAACGGTGGTAACGGGCGTATACTCATTGATGTTCTGGATATCCTCACCGTATCTGATGACCTTCAGCTTTTCCCACTCCTCGTTGTTTATCAGATAGAAGGTGTACAGCTTGTCATCGGGCATATCCTCCCAGACCTCTATCTCATACTTGGGAGTTTCGTTATAGAACGTGAAATAGTCTCTGTAGTTTTCCGGAATATCCATTATCTCAACACAAAGCCAGCCTGAGGAATTCCTTATTACGTCGGGCTTGGGAGCATATATATCTGCGGTTATATCGAATGAATAAATACCATTATCGGCTGAAACCGCAGTTGGCTGTTCAACTTTTCCTCCTTTGTTATGGCTGCTGTAGTCTATCCAGTAGTTTACGCTTGTATCAGGGATAAGCTCATGTGTCGCATCATCACGGAATTCAACGTTAATATGGCGCTCAATGTTTTTCGGATAACCATCATTTTCGTGAACAGTCTCGGTGGCGGTTGTGACAGTGCTTCTGGTGAAGTCAGGGGCATATGTAGTCACAGGCGGTGCAAATGGGTCAGCGGCATTGTCATCGCTCCACTCGCCTAAAGTGTAAACTGACAGTATAAGCTGACTGTCATGAGCCTTTTCCACCTGCTCCGGAGTGAGAGTACAGGTGATCTTTGCAAGGTTCTCGTCGATAACAGCGGAGTCCTTTTCCACGCCCAGTTCAGCAAGAACCTTTTCAGCGTTCTCCGCTAAAGCTTCTTTGCAAAGCTTAGCATACGTCTGCTCGAAATAGCGGCACTGTTCATTGACCCGCTCTTTTTCGCTCTCAATATCAAGGCTGCTGCCGTACTCGTCTGCGAGTTCAGCCGCCTGAGAAGCTATAGTATCGTTATCGACCACATAGGAAAGTACTGCGGTAACGCTTTTAGCGCCGTCCGCAAGAGCATCGTAAACAGATGTACTGACATCGGCAGCATAAACGCCGACAGTCGGTATTGCACTGCACATCACCGTCATTGCACTGACGGCAGCAATGAATTTTCTGAGTTTCAACATAGTGATCCCCCCTTGAAAAGTGTGCAGGGTTCTGAATCCTGGTAAGGTGTTTACGTCCTTTGCTTATTAGACGTTCCAGCCGCAGAAAACTCTTGCGAGAACTTTCAACTTTGTAACTATGCACAAACTGTGAAGCGCAGTTTTGTAAGTTTTAACAGTAAGAACCTGGCTGCTGAACATACAGATAAAAATAACCGGCTGCATGACCGATATTGACCATGCAGCCGGTTTTCTTATCACTTGAAAACGTATCTCAGGAAGTTATACATATGGGGAGTTACAGTATTTCCGCCGTGATCGCCGTCAGGGATCACCTGCCAGAGATGCTTTGCGCCGTTGGCTTCGAGGGCTTCGTGGTAGGTCTGGGGGTACTGTCCTACAGTTCCGTCAAAGGCGGCTGCGGAGATAAGCAGCATTTTGGGAGGAGTTGCAGGCTTGAATTCGCTTGGCTGCATACAACCCAGATGTTCCATAAAGTTATCCCTTGTGGCGAAAATTCCCGGTGCCGGGCAAGCTGCACCTATGTAGCCGTAAAGTTCTGAACGGCTAACACCTGTGTAGAGTGCCTCACGTCCGCCCATTGAGAAGCCGGTTATAGCGGTATTCTCCCTACCGGTCTTGACAGAGTAGTTCTCCTTCATGAAAGGCATGATGCTGTTCTCGATGTCCTCACGGATAAGGTCGTACTTTCTCGCAGCCTCAGAATCGAAACCAGGCATACCCGGACCGGTGAACATTGCCGGGAATACAATTATCATCTTCTCAGCCTTGCCGTCAGCGATAAGGTTGCCAAGCATTGTCTGTATACCCATACCGGGCATGGAGTTCTCGTCGCCGAAGATGCCGTGGAGAACGTAGAGTACCGGGTATGACTGGCTTGGGTCATAGCCGGGCGGCAGGAGTACATTCATATTCTTCATCATATTGCCGTCCTTGGAGAAGTAGGACTTTTTCTCCATTGTGCCGTAGTCAACGCCGGGACGCATCTGAGTGAAATCCGCCGGTGCTTTCAGAACCATATCATTGGCGATAACGTCCATATAATCACCTCCACCAGGCACGACAGGAGTGGTGGTAGTTGTTACGGGATCCTGGGCAGTAGTTATCGGGACAGTGGTAGTTGTGGTCTGCACCACCTCCGGGAAAACGTCCTTCTGACCCATGATGTACTTTGAAAGCAGCAGTATATCGCTTATCGTAAATGCACCGCTGCCGTCTATATCGGCAACCGCAAGGTCTACTGCCTCCATGCTGCCGCTGAACTGTTTTATTAACATATCTCTCGCCTCCGTAAGGTCAAAGCTGCTGATCTTACCATCGCCGCTAAAATCTCCACGCTTCTTATCAGAGGGTGAACCATTGCCCTTTACGCCGTCCACAACTCCGCCGCCGGTGATGATAGCCGAGGGAGTGCCATTTTCAAGATCCGATGACACGATCACATTTGCCGCAGATGCGGACAGGTTACCCGGAACGCCGCCTGCCATAAGCGGAGACATCGCCATAACAGCTGAAAGTGTCCCGGACGTGAGTTTTCTCATAGTTTCCTTGTACATAAACCATTCCACCTTTGAAATAAAACAAAATCAGGAAACGCTGACCAGACCATATTTCAATATCAATATACGTTCCGACCAGCGTTCTCCCACTACTATATCTTTATACTATTATTTTATACTAACGCTTTTGTGACTACAAGTCAATTTTTGCGATAATTATTCATTTTCTCTCCAATAATTGCTTGATTTGAAGAATCTATTTAATTTAAGTATCATTTGCTACATTACCGTTCCGGCGTTGTTATCCATAATTTGCCCAGAGACAAGTCCGTAAACGTACCCATAGACGCAAAAATACCTGTCGGTTATATAGCTGACAGGTAATCTATTATACTCATTGTGCGGCAGTCAACATTTAAGCAATATTTTAGCTAACTAATCATCTGTTATATCTTATCCACTCAGCTAAAACTGCCATATAAAGCTTACAGCTTGGAACATCACTTTCTCCTTGAAGTGTACGCCCGAACACACTGTAGGCGAATTCTCTGTCCCGGTTTGACCAGGTTTGGTTTATCGAATCACGCAGCGCCTTCTCAACGGCTATATCAGTCGTAGAAAACTCCTGCGCTACCATATTGTACAATTCGCTGTAATTCTTGATATGCTCATCACATTCCAGCAGCTTCATGAGACCGCTCTGTGCGTATGCAAATCCTTTCAATCTCTGGTCATTTCCAAGTTTCACCAGTAATTCCGTAATATTTTCATATGCGCTTTTCATAAATACCGCTCCTAACATAAAGGCAACACCGCACAAAGACCGCCTGACGGCTTTGCAGCGCATATACTGGCATATTTTCCGGCATCTTGCACATAAATTTTTTGACATACGTCAGTATGCCTGCAAAATTTCTGCACAATCTGCCGAAAAATCTGACTGCGTATCTGCGCCACAATCTCTGTGCGGTGTTGCCTAAAATACCTGACAAAAAAAGCTTTATTCGTCATACATACAGTACAATATATCATTAACTTATCCGTTTTTTTATGCTATCATTTAACCAGATAATTAAATGGGAATATATTTATTAAAGGGAAATTAATTGAGAAGAAATTCTCAGGGAGGTTACTAAAATGAAAAACAATTTAACAAGAAAACTCGTTTCGGCAGCTTTGATGCTGTCTCTTGCTCTTCCTGTATCGGCAGCCGGCTTGCAGGGTATTTCTTTACCCTGCCCTGCCCTTTCTGCCGAAGCTGTTTCGCAGGAAGACGCTGTTGAACTTTGCGGCGGCTGGTTTGAGGAAGCTTTTGTCCAGTGGGATAGCAACGCTATCGGCTCAGATGTTACAGTCAGCTATGCTGAAACTGGTTCAGGCGATTTCATTACCGCAGACTCCGAACTTGTAAGAGGTTCAAGGGTCGATATCCCCGGTCTGAAAGGCAATACTGAATATACTATCAAAGTGGAAGGCTCAAAGGGAAGCACTTCCTGCACCGTCAGAACTATGGCTTTCGACAGAACAGGCTATGCCCATGACAACTTCTCCGGAATCGGCGCTTATAACGATGACGGTACTCTCAAACCCGATGTTACCGTTATCTATGTCACCAACGAGAATAAGGACACTATAACCTATAACGGCAAGGTAGGTCTTTACAATATATTCTTCAGCGCTAAACCCAAGAATGTCTGCTTCCGCTTTATCGGCGAGCTTGACGTTCCTGCCGGTACTGTCGCAAACGACGGCAGCCATAACGACGGTTCAAATATGCTCTACCTCCAGAACAGCTCAAACGTTACCGTGGAAGGTATCGGCGCTGATACCGTCCTCAAGGAATGGGGCATTGAGATGAAGCGATGCACCAGCTGTGAATTCCGCAACCTCTGGCTTGGCAACTACCCCGATGACGGTATCGCAATGACCGGAAATGTGGATATTCGTTCCGCTCACATCTGGGTACACAACAATACTATCGAAAAGGGCTATAACCAGTTCGCCGGAAATGGTCACGTTGACGCTGATAAGGCTGACGGCGACGGTTCACTGGATATGAAATGGTCTGAGTATGTAACAGTCTCCTACAACGTTTTCAACAACTGCCACAAAACCTCTCTCGTTGGCGGACGTGCTGACCAGGAACAGGACTTCATAACCTACCACCACAACTGGTTCAATAACACTCAGTCCAGAAATCCTCGTGTAAGAAACGCACATATCCACTCATTCAACAACTATTTCTCAACCAATTCTGAGTACGGCATCTGCGCTTCCTATAACTCAAAGATCTTCTCCGAGTGCAACTACTTCGACCGGACAAATTCACCGCTCTATGCTATAAATATGGGCAAGGACGCTTATTCAGGCACAATCAAGTCATTTGGTGACAAGTTCGTGGACTGCGCCCCTGATGAGGGTCTGGCTTATGCTATCGTTGACTCCAGAACAGCCGCCCCCACGATCAATAACCTCAAGGACGGCGGCGTAGGCTATGACAATTTCGACCTTGATATGTACAGCTACACCACACAGACTCCTGATGAAGCAAAGGAGACTATCCTTGCTTACGCCGGACGCATGAAGGAACAGTCATACATTGGCGAGGATATTCCCACAACTGAACCCGTTACAGAAACCACCGAACCTGTAACAGAGACTACTGAGCCTGTAACTGAAACAACTGAACCCATTCAGAGCGTTACAGGTGATGCAAACGGCGACGGTGTGTTCAATATTGCCGACGTTGTTGCCCTGAGCAAGTGGCTTCTCCACGATCCTGAGTCCACACTTATCAATTGGCAGTCAGCTGATATGTACGCTGACGGCAGGCTGAACGTGTTCGATCTTCTGGAAATGACAGACGCACTCTCCAGCACAGAACAGGCATAATTGCCGAATTATCGGGAAATATACTGCAATTTGACGAATGAGTGTATTATAGCATAATACGTTATATTTGTCAAGAAATATCTGTAATATTTTTAGCTTACTACACAATTTTCAGAATTATGTGTATATTTATTCATTCAAGCCGATAAAATTCAGAAATTACTGAGAATATATAAAAAAATAATACCTGCCCGTACAGAAACCATTGCAAGGATTCTGTATTGGCAGGTTTATTTGTTATTACTTCTGGTTTTTACGGATAAAGCTGCACCAGTTTCAGCTTTTTACCCTTTATCTTTTCCCTGATCTCGTCCTCGTTATCCAGGTGCATCAGGTACACGTTCACCCCATTGTCGGCAAGTCTGGTGAACCGTTTCATGTACTTGTCTAAATGCAGGTGAACCTTAGTCTCAATGGAAGACGCTTCTGTATACAGGAAACTTCCCTCTGTCAGGAGCGACTCAAAATGGGCAAATATCCTGGTGTCGCCGGTGTACACCACGTTTTTGCCCTTAATGCGGAGCTGGTAGCCGAAGCACTTATTTTTAAGGGTATTGGCGTGTTTTGTGGGGATAGCCGCAACGAACCATTCCTCATGAAGCTGGTCGGCGGTTATCAGCCTGAACCATTCCTTGTTACAGCCCTCTGCGGTTTCCAGCACGTATTCCAGGTCTTTGCGAACTTTCTCAGACGGCGCAACGACCGTCAGCCGCTTCGTCATTCCATTATGCTGTGCCACGAACCAGACGAATTGCAGCATCGTTCCGATACCTCCGCTATGGTCGCCGTGGGTGTGGGTCACCAGAACATAGATATTATCGAAACCAAGAACGTCCATGTTCTTCACTTTCTGAAACGCTGTCGCCGGGCAGTCGATCATAACAAGGTCTCTGCCGCTTATGAAGAATGCGCTGTTGTGCTGGTCAGCAAACGCCGAACCTCTGCCAAAAAAGCGCAGTAAGCTGTCGTTTTCTATCTCAGCGAAAGTATCTGCAAGGCACTCCTTCAGGCTGTCGATAGTACTATGCGAGCCGCTTACACTTTTTGCCGAACGTGTGTATTTCTCAGCGTTGGTAATATTCCCCGGCAGGAGATCATCATTTTCGCTGATAAGTGCGTAGGCAAGTTCATTCCGGCTATCCTCTGAAAGTAAACGGTACTGCCAGAGGAATTTCTCCGGCATACCTGATTCGCTGATAATTCCCAACTCATGCGGACGGTAGCAGGGGTTTGTAAGGACGCAGGGGGCTGAGAATTTCCGGCTCAGCTTATCCGCAAACCAGCCACCCAGACTTTGCCCCACAAAGATGATATCGCTCTCTTTTTCTGCAATTTTTCCGAGTTTCTCCAGAATATCTTCCGGGGAACTATGGATATAATCCAGCTTCGGGGAAATTATCTCCCGATCGGGAAAAAGTCCGGCAAGAGCATTATAATTCTTATTGTCGGCTTTTCCAAGAAAGCCGTGCAGGTTCAGTATTTTCATAGATCCCTCCATATGCAGAACTACCCCTGACACTTTCGTACCAGGGGTAATTTTCGGCATTATTTGTAAAGAGTGCCGTCCTCAATTTTTCTTATCAGGTCTGAAGCAACAGCCTTCCACTGTTCAACTTTCTCCACGTCGTAGGAAACAGCCTTCTTAGCCCAAGCCTCGCAGAATCCGCAAACGCCCTCGCCGAGCTTTTCGCCCTCTGCAACGCAAGTGCTGCAAACATTCTCATCGCAGTTTGAACCATTGATAAAATGCTCAATGAAACCGTCCATAGCACGGTTGTCGATGTAGATCTCAGGGAATGACATAGTTCTGCCAAATTCCGGAAGAATATCCGGCTTCATAAGTTCAGCATAACGAAGCTGAGGTCTTCCTGTGTTAACAGCGCCGCCGGCAGGAGACTTGGCAGATTCATCTCTGTGACCCATGTTTCTTGTATTCGGGTAATTGAGTATATCCAGAAGATTACCGTCGTAATGCTCAGCCATATAAGCCTTGACAACGTTCTCGATGAAGTCTGTGCTTCTTGTACGGTCAACCAGTTTCAGGGAGAGGTTCTTGAAGCCTTCTTCCTCAGCCAGTTCTCTGTAATAATGAACATCGTCCGGGCGAACCCACTCTGAAGACAGGAATCTTCCGGGCTGATTGACCTTATGGTAGCAGCAGTTGATAAGTGAGTAGTCCATAGTGGTCTTGTCCGGATCGGTGTGACCAACGAAACAGCCATGAGTGAGTCTGAAAGGGCATTCTCTAAGGCAGAGGTTATTAGCGATAATACGCAGATGCAGGTCAGTATCCTTATACATTCTCATGAGTTTGCGGAGCATACCGAATCTGCGGTTGAAGCTGTGGTCGAGGGTGATCTCGTTAACGCCCCATCTGCGCCAGCTTTCAATGTGCATAGGCTTAGAAGGGTAAGCATAAAGACCCAGGGTTATGAACATATCCGGGAAGTTGTTATGTACATAGTGAACAAGCTCCGGGGAGTTAAGTGTGATAGCCCTTACGCCGATATCATATATAGTATGGATAAAGTCTCTGATCTTCTTGCCTACTTCCGGGTCAATAACATTGCCGTCCAAAGAAAGGGGGTTTATCAGGTAGTTAAAAGTTATTCCATTTTCTGTGCAGGTTTTTACATACTGCTCGAATTCGTCCATAGTGAATTCGGGTATGATAGCGCAGGCACGTCCGCCGGGAAGTCCATCTCTGCGAAGTTTACCGTAAAAGCTCTTGATGCTGTGATTTGTGTCGTATTGTTTTACAATGTCGAAAAGTCTGTAGTCAAAGTTGGTACCCACATCGAATGTTATGATGTCCTGAGCCATAAATTCATCTCCAATACAATGATATATAGGCATACCGCCGAATACGGCAGCCTTATCATTCCCTAATTCCATCATTTATACATAATCTTCCGTTTTTATTATTATACCACAAATCAGTAAAAATACCAGTACTTTTCACAACTTGTATAATTTTTCAGCAGCTTGCACAACGCCGCCTTAAATTATTCGGTCAAGTGCCATGCAATTTACCAATTGCGAAGCCATAATTTATACATATACGGCAATATTTATTTTTGATATTTACTTAGCAGTTTTATCGTTAGGTGACAAATTAATTATGTTCAGCGTTAAAACTTTTGGAATTGATAGATAACATATCACCCGCCGCTGAAAACTATGTGAAAACTTTGTGTGTTCCTTGACAATACTCCGCAAAACGGGTATAATGTTTTTATTAAAACAAACAGGAGGAAGGATATGCGTAAACTGATTTTTATTACCGCAGCCGCCGGCGCTATGCTCATAACCGGTTCTGCGTTCGCTGCAGAGGCTCAGGCAGCTACCCTCGACCAGGTTGTTGCTACTGCCCGTGAGTACGGCTACAGCGAGGACGAGATACAGACCGCCCTTAATAAATACGAAACTGATATGGCGGCTGATCCATACGCCTACGATGAGTACGACATGGATACTATTATAGATCAGATCAAAATGAATGGTAAGCGTGTTGTAGATACCGTTCCGTATAATCCGGACGTTACTATCCCTGGTCTTGCTACGACGGCTGCACCTGATACCGCCACCACCGCAGCAGACCAGCCAACGGAAACTACCGCTGCTGCCGGTTCTGACTCCCCTGCCGGCACTTCTACCTCCGCTGCCGGGAATACCCAGGGCGGCAGCAATAACGGCGGCGGTCAGTCAAACGGCGGCGGAAGCCAGTCTGACCCTGCTGCGGAAGTCTCCGACGACATCACCCTTACCATGCCCGACGGCAGCACGTTCACAAGAATAAGCGCCGAGCGCTTTATAGCACTTTCCTACGAGGATAAACTGCTCTACCTGGGTACTTTCACACCAGAACAGCAGGCTGTCTTCATCGAGAACCTTACCCCTGCCGAACGCAGGAGTATGATGAAGCAACTTCCCACAGACAAGAAAGCTGAGGTTGTTGACGGCATGAAGGATATCGCCGGAAACTTCGGTCTGAATCTGTCCGTGGACGAAATGACCGACGACAGCCTCGTTATCGCAATGAAGGACGAGAACGGTAAACTTGTATCAGTAAGCCGTGCAGGTGACGTTATTGAGGATACAGGCTACGACCGCAGAGGTATACTCGCTTTCGCCGCAGGACTGCTTACGCTGGGTCTGACCGGCATTGTGGCAGTCAGCAAGAAGTATTTCGGCAGGTGTGCAGATGAGTGATAAGAAAAAGAAAAGCAGCGGCAGCATTGCCCTGCATATCATTACTCCATGCATCGTCGCAGTAATATGCTGCGGCATTGCCGTGGCTGCACTTATCAAGCCTTACGATAAACTGAAAGTCTACCTTAATCTCGCATTCATGGACGAACTGAAAACCGACCCCGACAGCAGTTCAGGGCTGGTCATCACCGAAAGCGAGATAACCGAGGAACATACCGGCGAGACTTACGAAACAGGCAAGGTCATCTATCCTACTTTTGGCGAGATGTACGCAATCATCAAGTCTGAGAAACTGGGTACAGATATTCCTGTATACTGGGGAAGCAAGGCAGAATTGCTGGAAAAAGGCGCTTGCCAGGCAAACAGTTCCTCCGTTATCGGAAATGAGGGCAACTCCGTTATAAGCGCCCATGTGGATACTTTTTTCGCTGACCTTTCAAGTCTGGAAGTTGGCGATGTTCTGACCATTAACACAAATTACGGCAGCTTCACCTATACCGTCCGGGAACTTATCGAGTTCAGCGACACTGACAAGAAGTATGTCACACAAAAAACCGATAACCGGCTAACTCTCTACACCTGTAAACGTGATGTTCTTGGCAACGCCAATCAGCGTGCAGGCGTTATCTGTGACCTGACAGAAAGCCGGTTCTACACCGCCGGAGAGGAGGCTGAGAAATGAAAAGTCTTGGCAGATATTTAGTTTCGCTTTTTCTCTCAGTGGTCATGGTGTTCGTTTCCATCGCAGCGATCGCAGCACTGGTACTGACCGTTAACGTCACCAGCAGCAAACTCTGCAAGATGTCAGACGATTCAAATTTGCCGGAAGTGGTCATTGGCGAGATCGGGAAGTACTACAAGAATAAGTACAATACCACTGGTATCCCGGCGGAAGTCTACACCAGCGCTATAACCAAGGAGGATATCTCCGCTGAGATCGAGCGAAATATCGTAAGCGGCTTCTATAGCATGGAAAAGGAAAGCTCCGAGTCATCGCAGTTCAGCCTGCCGGAACTGGAGAATTCAATATCCGATTTCTTTGACAATTACGCCGCAGAGAACGGCTTTTCCGACACCGAAAAACTGGAAGCCAGGAAGCAAAGCGAGATCAAGTCAGCTTACAAAGTCATATCGAATCAGTGTGACGTTTTCCGGTTCAATTCCCTGAAAGAACATGGCGTTCTCGGAAAACTCAGCAAGGTTTATCCGTACAGACGTGTGGGCGTTGTGTCACTTCTCTGTGCATCGCTCCTGATAATGGTGATCTTCCTCGCTGTAAACCACAAGGAAAAGCCTGCAATGCTCTACTGGACCGGCATCTCGGAAATAATAGCCGGCATTTTCACAGCAGTCCCGGCAGCCGTTTTCCTTTCGAGCGGTAAACTATCAGCGTTCACCATTAAACAGCCGCAGATCTTTACCGCCTACACCAGCGAGATCCACGCCATCGCAATGGCTTTCCTCGCTGCTGGTCTTGCCGTATTAGTGGTAGGTATCGCATTCATCATTCTCTACAAGATATTCTCCACCCGTGATGAATCTGTCGCCCCCACAAAGCCTCTCCCTATAAATTGACCGCCGCAGTGTTGCCTTTAGTTAACTGAAAAACAAATGTGTAATGTGTTGGAATTGTGTTGACTTTTTGAGAGTAAAATGTTATAATTATGGTAATCGGTAATGCTGTGGCTGTGTAACGTGTATTTCAGCCCTGCATTTTGCTTGATAATATTACTTTAAGGAGGCTTACTATGGCAACAAAAAAGTATGTGGCTGAGTGCGTTGGTACATTCGTTCTGGTACTCCTCGGCTGCGGCACAGCAATGCTCGTTGGCTGCGATGCAGCAAACGGCGGAGGTTATATCCTCACTGCACTGGCTTTCGGTCTGGTAATTGTTGGTATGGCTTACTGCGTGGGCAATATCTCCGGCTGCCACATTAACCCGGCTGTATCTCTGGGTGTTCTCATCTCAGGCGGTATGAGCGGCATTGACTTCATCGGCTACGTTATCTCACAGTGCATCGGTGCTACTCTCGGCGCAGCAGTCCTCAAGGGCATCTTCGCTATGGGTAATATCGAGGACAAGACCGGCGGTCTTGGCTCAAATGGTCTTGCCGGAGTTAACGGCAGCATCGGCGCAGGTCTGCTTGTGGAGATCCTGCTCACATTCATCTTTGTGCTTACTATTCTGGGCGTTACTTCCAAAAAGTTCAAGCACGGTTCATTCGGCGGACTTATCATCGGTCTGACACTTACACTGGTTCATATCTTCGGAATCGGTCTTACCGGTACTTCCGTTAACCCTGCAAGAAGCTTCGGTCCTGCTATCCTTGCTGGTGGCGACGCTATCATTGATCTGTGGGTATTCATCGTAGGTCCTCTTATCGGTGCTGCACTGGCTGCATTCCTGTATAAGTGGTGGGAGTCATCTATCCCTGAGCCTAAGCCCGAAGTTGCTGCACCTGCTGCAAAGGTAGCACCTGCTGCACACGCTGTTTCCGGAAATAACACAAAATCCGGCAATAATAAGAAGAAAAAGAGAAAGTGATCTCTTATCAGAAATGCGTCCCATATCGGGGCGCATTTTTTGTATGTGCGGATATTCGTGTAATTTTAATAAAATCATGACATTCTGCGTACTATATTTAATGAGGCAAGACCGCAATAAATGGTAAAAAACTCTTGAAATGCAAGGAATAATGTGGTATAATATTTTTTGTAATTTCTTTTAAGGAGACAAAATATGAAAAAACAGAAAAATTCTCTGGAACTGAGCCGGGTGGATATCCTTTGCATTGCCGTGCTTATTATTTCTACCCTGTTCTTCTTCATTCGCATCTACCCCATAATTTTCGCTGTCCACGATGATATGCGTAATTATACACTCGTTCGCCGTGGAATACTGGTGGAAAACGCTATAGCGTCCGCTAAGAACGGTAGAATCTCACATCTGTGGAATCACCTGCTGCTGGGTTTCCCCTATATCCTCAACAAGGTCTGGTTCTACAAGCTGGTTTCCTACGTCACTACCCTTTTCGACCTGTGGACAATGTGGCTGCTGGCGTGGAAACACATCGACAAGCACCTTGCCTGGATAACCTCCGCAAGCTTCATGGCGTTCGCAACTATCAACGCCAGCCACAACCTTTTCATCGCCTACCCATTCTGCCACCAGCTTCCCCTGGGATTCATTCTCCTGTCAATACACTTCTTCCTGAACTGGCTGGAAAAGCGCAAAACATCGGCGATCGTGGTAAGCTGCCTGTTCTACCTTATGGCAAGCATGATATACGAGGCGTTCCTGCCATTCGTTCTGGTCTACGCCATGCTTGTGGCAGTCCACGATGACAAGAAGTCCCGCAGCTTCGGCAAATACATTCTCCACATCATCTGCTGCATACTTCCCCACACCATAACCGGCGCAGCCTACAGCATCGTCTACTTCACCTGGAGGCACTTTTATCCGCCATTCTACGCCGGAACTAAACTGTACCTCGCTGAACCTGTGAGAACTATCGAGGCGCTTCTGAAGTACTCCTTTGCAATGGTACCTGAGTACGAAGCTGCATATGCAATTCATGGCGCAGTTCCCGCCAGCAATATCCTCCGAAGCATAGGCATCGTGGGACTTGTAAAGGCTGTCCTCATAACCGCCGCTTTTGTTATGTTCGTCAAAAAGTATGGCGAGAAGATAAACTTCAAGGGCAAGATGTTTGCGTTCATCACCTGCATATTCATGCCAAACGTTCTCATCGCCCTTAGCCAGCAGCACCTTGAATCATCAAAACGTGGCGTTATCAACTACCTTTCCTCACTCTACAGCTATCCTTTCCTGCTCATTGTTACCGCAGGTATCTGCTGCATGGTGTATGCTCATTTCAAAAACAAGAATTTACGCACTCTCCTGCTTGCCTGCGCTGGTGCAGTTGTGGTACTCAACAGCTTCACCGCCGATTATACCAATTTCTACTGGTGCAATTACTACGGCGCACAGTCTGTCCGCTATAAGAACTTCGACCACGCTGTAGCTTCTGATGAAGTTACAAACTGCGACAGCAATTGGCAGATCTACGCCCCGGACAATATGGGTATCCACAAACTCAGCTCCTACACTATCGACTATATCCGTATCTACGACGATACTCCTGCTGATTCATTCGTCCTTACTGCCGATAAACTCAAGGAGGACAAGAACGTTCTCTGTATGCGCTCTGACCCCAATTATCAGCTTATGATACTTGGCGAAGCTGACGATGCGTTCTGCTCCGAGGAAGTAACTATCGCCACTATCCTCCCCCAGGAGTTCAACGTGGTGATGCATACCAAGTCCGGCAAGGAAGTTGTTTACAGTGGAATTACCGACGACCAGACCATTACCGCACCCGATGGTGACCCCTTTGATATGAACGTAAGAGTGACGCTGAAATAAATCCCGAAAAAATTTCAGAAAATTTTTAAAAACCCCTTGACAAACCCAGACTTAAGTGATATAATATATATCGTTGATTGCGAAGAACAATACTTCTGGGTGTGGCGCAGTTGGTAGCGCGCTACCTTGGGGTGGTAGAGGCCGTGGGTTCAAGTCCCGTCACTCAGACCAGTACTTATGTGTTCTTCCACCCCTTCACAAAGGGAGAACACATACATCGCAGTCTTAAAGCAGTCCGGTTTTCCGGGCTGCTTTTTTGTTATGATGCACTTGCGGTATTTCAGCTTCTCCCATTTTTCAACATATCCTGACAGAAAAAAATCATAATTACCCCTTGCAATTTTTCAACAAGTATGGTATAATATGTTTACTGAACAACGCAGATATAGTATAGCGGCTATTACTTCAGTTTCCCAAACTGAGGAGGCGGGTTCGACCCCCGTTATCTGCTCCATATTTGAGCTGGCAAGTCCGCTCAAAACGTATCATGGCATTGATGCCATACAGACTGCTTCCATTGGAGGCAGTCTTTTTTTATTCTTAGAAAAATTGACTGGACAGAATTACCAGGAAAGTGGAATTTTTTTGGATATGTTTTTGGGGATATGTTTTTTGCCGCACGTTTCTTTTTTGTTTATTGTTAGTCTCCGTGACGTTCCGCCAAAGGGGGAAACCCAAGCTGAGCCAGCTTGACCGCCCCCACGTTGACGCTCGTGAACTCGCTCACCATGTAGAAACGGCGCTTTTGCCGTCGCTCAACCAAGCTGGAGCCAGCTTGACCGCTTCTCACGTTGGCGCTCGTAAACTCGCTCACCATGTAGAAACGGCGCTTTTTCCGTCGCTCAACCGTGTTTTGCAGGGTACTAAGCGCAAACTCAGGGTGAGCGCAGCGACACCCGTGCCAGACAAGGAAAGCCAGCGGCAACCGTAGAAAGTAGGACGACGGACTAACGAGCCGGGGAGAGGAAGACGTGCTATTTCGACCGATAAATTCCAGAAATGGGTGCCGGGAAAAATCGGCAAAGGTGGGGAAAAAGGGGGTTCAGGAAAGGGGAGTCCAGAG